>JAZFPY010000132.1:0-15329 GCA_036444875.1 Woeseiaceae bacterium
TCAATCTGCACGATGCGCTCACTTCAACCGTCGCCGCTTACGGCGACGCCTATCCGGAGAGGCACTTTTCGCTAAGTTCGGAGTCAGCTGATAGCACTATCGAAGGTGCACCAGAGTTGATTATTCAAATGCTCGACAAGCTGGCGGAAAATGCCGTGGAATTCAGCACCCCCGGCGATCAGATAGCTATAACGCTGACGTCCGACGCTGGTGAGGTGATCGTGACGGTAACCAATCCGGGTCCGCCGCTGCCGGATAAGATGTTGACTCAGTTGTTCGATTCAATGGTATCCGTGAGAGACAAAAACAGAGACAAACACCTGGGGCTGGGATTGTTCATCGCCCGACTTATTGCCGAAGGCCACGGTGGCGCAATCAGTGCCGATAACATTGATGGTGGCGTCATGTTTAAAATAACACTGCCCGCCGCGGATTCCTAACCCCCCGATAGCGGCAGTTCGCTTATCGATGATGATCCGCGCGAACCGGAATTCGCCTCTACAATCCACCTGCCTACAATTCGATGCGCCCACTACTGGAAAATGCCAATGGCTTGGCAAAAGGAATATCGACCGCAAAGCTTCCGCTCAACTCGTAATCCATGTTTCCGTGTATGCCGGTCCCAATGAGTGACGAGAGTTGTGAAGTCGTTCTCAGCAGATCCAATTCCACACTGATCATGAATTCGCCGTTACCATCCGACGGTACGGTGAAATTCCCCCGCGTCTCCCCGCTGGCGAATCGCTGCTCTCCGAGCCGAATGCGATATCGTACCGACTTGATCGGTAGCGGAAACGGATTCGGGTTGCTGACATCGAAGCCAAGCAGGAAAGTTTGCCGGTGAAAGTCGACGTCCGTTACCTCGACGCTCGTGAGCCTGACGGAGGGAGAGCTGATCACTGCATCCATTCCGGCACAGCCAGACATCGCAACAATGGCTACAAGCGATGCGGTTCTTAATCCAAAGCTTCGACTGTTCATAACTACTCCCGCCTTGCGATGCTCAATGAAGCTTCTGTCCTACTTCTCCCCACCGAGCACCGATGAGCATCCATTCGTCTTCGTCCATCTCCAGCTCCAGAGAAAACTGGTAGGCGTCGGCATTGACGCCGAGCGCGCGGCTTGTCGTTCCGATGCCGGCGACTGTAAGCAAGATTTCGGCAGCTGTGCCGTCGGTGATCGTCATTTCGTCGATTTTCATTACCAGCACAACTGCCTTCTGGCGCAGAAAATAGAAACGCAGAAGCTTGTCGATTGCATCCCGGTCATTGCCCCTGGCATCTGCATAATTCTCCGAGATCATTGCGATCAGGCTTCGACGGTCCAGATCCTCGGCGGCGTTTTCTGCGTCGGCGACCCACTGACGGAGCGCCTCTTCGGGCCCGGCAGACGGGCCCCCGCAGGCGGTGAGCAACGCGCAGATCATGCATGCCGTAATCAATCGCATAGAGCCTGCCTTGCCGGGATCGAACAATTAAATAGAGCTTCCCGAAATATAATGCTAAAACACACTATGAGCGGATGGACTCGCCCAATTCTGTGACTTGGTTCGCAGATCGAATCGAAGCTCCCCATCATGGATGTGACCCTCATTATTGGCGGTGTGATATGGCAGTAAAATTATTGAGCGAAAGCATGGACGCGACGATCACTGACGATGACCAGATCCGCATGGATGCAATCCTGTCCTTTTGGTTCCAGGAGCATGAACTCATCGCCCCACAGATCGACGGGCGCATGGATATCTGGTTTGGCGAGGACCCCGTATTCGATCACGAGATTGAAAGGGAGTTTGCAGAGGACGTAGACAGAGCATCAGCCGGTGAGCTCAACCACTGGGCCCACGAGCCCAGGGGTCGGCTGGCCCTCATCCTGCTGCTCGACCAGTTCCGGCGGAATATCTATCGCGGCACTGCCAAAGCGTTCGAGATGGATAAAGCTGCCTTGAAGCTCTGTGTCGAAGGAGCAATGGAGAAAACGGACAGGGGCCTGGCATCCATACAGCGGGTATTTTTCTACATGCCCCTGCAACATGCCGAGTCACGCAAGGTGCAGGCAAAATCCCGCAAAATATACGAACGCCTTGCCGGGTCGGTATCAGCGACCTACAAAGAGACGTTCGAGACCATTTCCCAATTTGCCGATCTCCATGCCGACATCATCGACCGCTTCGGTCGATTTCCGCACCGCAACAAATTACTGAACCGCAAAAACAATCCCGAAGAAGACGAGTATCTGGCGGACGACAGCTCCGGTTTCGGCCAGGATTAATTGGGGACAGACCACGTTTTTGTCATCCGTCGGGCTCACGGCATGCATCGCGTATATCCCCCTCGCTCGGAATTTAAACTCACTCGTGGGACACACCCGATGCATGCCGCCCGCAACGTCAGCGAAAACCAAAACGCGGCCTGTTTCCCAATTATCCCAAATGTTGCCGCGACACTCGCAGATAGCGGACCGTTAGCAATATTGCGGCGACCGACAAGCCAAGAACGAAGCCTGCCCAGACATATTGAGGCGGAAGGCGATATGTGATGGCAGCCAGATAGGCGAGTGGAAAGGCCAGGAACCAGTACGAGAATATATTGATGGCCATCGGCACCCGTGTGTCCCTGTAACCGCGCAACACACCTGTCGCCCCGATCTGCACACCGTCGCCGATTTGAAATACCGCAGCCATCAGCAAGAGGCTGATGGCGATCGCCTGCACCGCCGGGTCGTTTGTATAAAGACTTACGACGGCGTTCCTGAAAACCAGCAGAAACAGCGCAGTGCATGTCATGAAGAAGGCGCACATCAAAATGCCGGTTATACCGCTGAACCGGGCAGCCACCGGATTGGTAGCGCCCAGGGCATGACCAATGCGGATAGTTGCCGCGGAGCTAAGGGCCAATGGAATCATGAACATCGTTCCCGCGAAATTAATCGCAATTTGATGCGCCGCGGTGATTTCGGCGCTACGCGTGCCCATCAAAATAGACACCGCCGAAAACAAGCCTGCTTCAGCCGTGATCATCAGTGCTATTGGTGTGCCCAGGGAAAAAATCTCCTTGAGGATGGGAATGCGAATGGGAGCTGCACGAGCGAATATCTGCAGCGGCCGATACTTTGGATGAAGATACACATACGTTCCGAGCATAATCATGATCAGCCACATCGTGATCGCGCTTGCCAAACCGCAGCCGACGACGCCCAGCGCAGGCGCACCAAAGTGGCCGAACATCAATACATAGTTCAGGAACACGTTGCATGCCAGCGCGAGCAGCGACGTGTACATGATCGGTCGGGTGTGGCCAATGCCCTCCGTCGTAAACCGGAACACCAGGAATGCGCTGATCGCGGGCGCACCAAACATGATCGCGCGAACGTACGCTACGGTCTGGTCCCGAAACTCACTCGCGATGCCCACGAAACGAAGTGCCGGTTCGACCAACAACTGGGCGAGTACCAGAATCGAAACGCCGAGCACTGCGCTCAGCCAAAGCCCCTGGCGGGTGTATGCTCCTATGAGCGACGGATTGCCCGCGCCAAAATGCCGGGCCGCAATCGGTGAGATCGCCATCATCAGCCCGAGCATTACCGTAAAACCAAGAAACCAGACGCTGCCTCCAACTGCAACAGCGGCGAGCGCTGCCGCGCCAAGGCGTCCAGCCATCACCGCATCCGCAAACTGCATGCCTGCGATCGCAAGGTTGTTGATGACCAGCGGACCGGCCAGGCGCAAAAGCGCCTTGGCTTCCTGACGCCAGTTTTTGCTCGGTGTAAAAGTTGTCATTCGTATCTTGTTGTTGGTAAATCCGACTGTAGCACGTGGCGCTTCTGTTCAATGGGCGCAATAGTGTAAAGTTGCCGCACAATCGCAGCGCGCTCATTCGAATATCGGAGACAGTTATGTTGCACGATGGACAATCCATTCGGGTGGCGGTAGTCGGGGGCCTGCGGATTCCCTTCTGTCGCGCCCATTCTGTATACCGAGGCTGTTCTAACCAGGACATGATGACTGCCACATTGAGTGCCCTGGTCGACCAGTACGACTTAAGGGATCAGACGCTCGGCGATGTTGCGCTCGGTGCGGTGATAAAGCACTCAAAGGACTGGAATTTTGCCAGGGAATCGGTCATCGGTTCGGGACTTTCACTGAAGACGCCGGCTTTCGATTTGCAGCGTGCTTGCGGCACGAGCATCGAGGCCTGCATACAGATCGCAAACAAAATCGCGTTGGGGCAGATCGATGCGGGCATTGCCGGTGGGGCAGATTCCATTAGCGACTCGCCCATCGTTTATCGGGACGGGCTTCGCAGAATATTGCTGGACAGTCACAGCAGCAGATCCGTACTGGGGAAGATTCTCCCCTGGTTCCGGCTTCGACCTCCGCATCTTTTACCAGAACTCCCCGGCGTCACAGAACCGCGCACGGGCCTGTCGATGGGGGAGAGTATGGAGATTACGGCGAAGGAGTGGGAAGTGCCCCGTGAGCACCAGGACCAGCTTGCCTTCGCCAGCCACGTGAAAGCGGCGAATGCATACGAGGACGGTTTTTATGACGGCCTTGTCGTTCCATACAACGGTGCCGAAGAAGACAATAACATTCGTCGGGATACGAGCTATGAAAAACTCGCCGCCTTGAAGCCGGTTTTTGACAAGGGTGAAGGAGGAACGATGACAGCGGGTAACAGCACGCCGTTGACCGATGGCGCCGCCGCCGTGTTGCTCGCCTCCGAAGCCTGGGCAAGACAGAAGAACCTGCCGGTCATTGCCTACATTACATTTGTCAATGTTGCGGCCGTTAACTTTGTCGACGCCGACGGACTCCTGATGGCGCCGGTATTTGCGGTCTCGGATATGTTAAGGAAAGCCAACCTTCCGTTGCAGGAATTCGACTTTTACGAGATTCATGAGGCTTTTGCCGCACAGACTATCGCCACGCTGAAAGCCTGGCAGTCGGAAGAGTTCTGCCGCTCGAGGCTGGGTCGTAATACGCCCCTGGGTCCGATTGAGCTTGCCAAGCTCAACGTCAAGGGTGGCAGCATCGCGATCGGACATCCGTTTGCTGCGACAGGTGCCCGGGTAATTGCCACGATGGCCAAGCTGCTGCACGAAAAAGGATCAGGGCGCGGCCTGGTGTCGGTCTGTACGGCCGGGGGCATGGGCGTGACCGCGATCATGCAAGCGGCAACGCGCTAACGAATGCGGCCTGGCCGACATGGTCCGACGAAATATTGGTGAGCACCATCTGAACAGAGCACGGTCTTAGGCAGAGAGAGCAAAACACCGGCAGCAAAACGCGAGGAGCGTTATGGGGGAATTCAGCGAAATACTGGCGACGATTAACGCCGTCCTGTGGAACGAGACCTGGCTTTATATCATTGTTGGTACAGGCATTCTTTTCACGGTCTGGAGCGGCGTTTCACAGTACAGGGCTTTGACGCATGGACCAGCCGTTGTTCGCGGCATCTACGACGACCCTGACGACCCGGGTGCGATTAATCACTTCCAGGCGCTCTCGGCGGCCCTTTCGGGTACGGTCGGGCTCGGAAATATTGGCGGCGTGGCACTCGCCATTACGCTCGGTGGTCCGGGTGCGATCTTCTGGATGTGGGTTGTTGGTTTCCTCGGCATGGCGATCAAGCTGACCGAAGTTACGATGTCGATGCTCTACAGAAACACCGACGACCCGCGGAACCCGCATGGTGGCCCGATGTGGGTGGCTGACAAGGCGCTCGCCCGATTGAAACCGGAACTAAAATGGCTGGGCAAAGCAATCGCGATCATTTTTTGCGTCTGTCTGCTGATGTCATCGGCAACCGGCGGAAATATGTTCCAGGCCTGGAATATCGCCGAAGTCACCAACGAATATTTTGGTATTCCGGGCTGGGTTTGCGGGATCGTCCTGGCTTCGATTGTCGCGGCGGTCATCATCGGCGGCATCACGAGAATCGGCAAGGTCGCCGGCACGTTGGTGCCGTTCATGGTCGCCCTTTATTTGCTGGTCGGCTTCTACGTTCTTTTCCTGAACGTCGAAAAAATTCCGGGGATTTTTGCGCTGATCATCACAAACGCCTTTACACCAACGGAAGCAAGCGGCGCATTTATCGGTGGCACGGTCGCATCCGCTTTTCTCTTCGGCATGAAACGCGCTGTTTTCTCCAATGAAGCTGGTCAAGGTTCATCGCCAATCGCGCACTCGGCGGCGAAAACCGACGAACCTGCGCGGGAAGGATTGGTCGCGGGGCTCGAACCATTCATCGACACAATCGTTGTCTGTACTTTTACGGCGCTGATTATCCTCGCTACCGGTATCTGGAACCGCGGCCCGGACGTCATGTTTGCGAGCGCGCCGGACGCAGTACAGACCGAGTCGGGTTGGCAATACGAGGATAGCGCAGCGCCGGATGGTGAATGGACGGACGGCGAGATCGTTACACTTGTTGTCAAAGCAGGCGAGAACGTGGCAACCGGCCAGCCCTACCATCGCATCGATGGTGTCGTGACCGCGCAGGCTACGGGCTTTGTGATCACTTGGGATGCTCTCGATGCCACGGTCAAACCGGAAATCGTCGCCGGTGGACTGTACAAGACTTATGTCGGTGCAACATTAACGGCCAAAGCGCTCGATTCGGTTACACCCGGACTTGGTAAATGGCTCATCACCGTTGCGTCCTGGTTATTCGGAATATCGACCATCATCGCCTGGGCTTATTACGGCGAGCAGGGGACCATCTATCTTGCCGGCGACAGGGGCATCCTGCCTTTCAAAGTCGTTTATTGCAGCCTGACGTTTCTCGCAACACTGGGACACATACAGACCGACACCGACCTCGACAACATGACGGGCATCGGGCTCGGCGTCATGGTTTGGGCAAACCTGCCGATTTGCTGGATATTCGGCTATCAGGCAATGCGAGCATACAAAGACTATATCGGCAGACTCAAAGATGGCCGCATGGGACCGGACCATCCACCACCGAGTATCGAGGATCTTCTTTCCGGAAAGGACGTCGAATCGCGTTAGCCCTTGTCTGGTCAGCTACGCGTCAAAAACCAACGACGGTTGTTATACCATCCTCGATGGAAAAGGTATGTGACACCGGAAATTCTATGTCATCGTCAATCTCGGGATCGTCGTCATCTGCCTGGCAGGTGAATGCCGCAGTGTACTCGCCCACCGATAGAAAATTCACCGCGTAAACATACGTCCCTGTCTCACTCTGTGACACTGTGGCAGTCGTCAACGGATCGTTCGTCGGGTCACCAATATCGCCCGGCATGTCGACGACGCCGGCATATACGTAAACTGCATTGCCTGTATCCATCGCGAGATCATTTGTACAGCTCCCGTCATTGACGAGCGCTTCCGCGACCGTCCCGGTCAGAGTGCCGTACGCAGCCATGTTAGTAACGCGGAGAGCGGGCCTGAGGTGCAGCCCAGGCTGGCCAGCGGGATCAGTTAGTGCTTTTCTCAAATCCCAGTCAATAACGATGTTTGTTGATTGATTCTGCGTCACCGTAAATCCGCTCACCAGCTTCAGGCCGGATTGACTTCCGCTCGGTACCCTTAGTTCGACCTGGCCTTCTGGCACTATCGCGTAGGAATCGAATACGTTGTCGAACTCTGCATTCACTGCAAGCCGTATCCAGTTATACGACCCTGCGGGCACGCGTGTATCGGGTAACAACTCGGCCGTCATGCCGCCCGATAACGTCAACAGATCGAAATCTTTCGGTGGGTCGAAAAACACTTCGATCGTGTCACCCGATTGTGGCTTTAGCGTGACGCCCGAAAACTGCACATTGACCTTTGTCACCACGTCGACAGTTGCGTCCGTAATGGCAATATTAATTATTCCTGTTTGCTCGACTGGCATTTCTCCACCGCCACCACTACCACACGCCGTGAGGACAACAAACAGAGCGACGCCGATCCAGGCCCGCAATCGATTCATTTGAGCAATCATGTGAATTCCAACCCTGTGTTTAGAAATTAATTCTTGTCCCGAGACCGTAGCAACTGACTGCGCCGCGTTGGTGGGAAGATTCACATAATACTGAAGATATTTTTGCCGGACGACTGTCTCCGATTGCCGACAGTTGTCTTCAAGGTTGGACTGGGTGTTATGTGTCTGCGCTGTTCCGGCGCCGAGTTTTTTTGTGGAGTAAATCCAATGCGCTGTCCAGGCGATCCTTTGCCTGTGCGGTGACGCCCCCTTTCCGATACTCGTCTATGACGAAAGCCTCAACACGTGAAACCATTTTGTCGACATCCTCGATCGCGAATTTGTCATCGTCCGTCGGTGAACCGTGAACGCGCGAGGCCGCACCGAAAAGATTTATCCAGCGTTCGCTGCGATAGCCAACGCGCAACAGGTCATAAAATTCCGGGCCGGGTCTTGCTCCCCCGCGAATCAGGCTAAGAATTCCGGCGACCAATGAAATCGGCAGCAGCAGCAGGTCACGAAAGCCGTCGAACAGAAGTTTGACCTGGAACACGGCGACGTCCCGGATAAGTGTCCATCGGTCGGGACTATCGTTTTCTTCAACTTTTTCCGGTTCGCCAGCCATCGATCGCCTGCCTCAAAGTGCTGTGAATATAGCATGCGGCCGGTGGCCAACGTGCGACATGCGGGCTAGCGTCAGTTCCGGTGATTTAGTATTGTTACTCAAGCACTTGCGTGATCTGACCATGGGCAATCCCTTATATGCCACCTTTTGAATCTTCGCCTGAGTATGAGCATGGGCTTCCCGAGTCTCTGGGTGTCCTGCTCGTCAACACCGGCACACCCGATGCACCGACGCCGAATGCCGTGAGGCGTTACCTGAAGCAGTTCCTGGCCGATCCCCGCGTCGTGGAATTGCCCCGCTGGATCTGGTGGCTTGTGCTCCACGCCTACATACTCCGCGTGCGACCCGAACAATCGGCGGTCGCCTACAGAAAAGTATGGACAGACCAGGGTTCACCGCTTCTTTTGCATTCAATGGACGTCGCAGGATCGGTTCAGGAAAAACTTGCCACCCGCCTGTCCGGGGCCACGCATGTCAAGATGGCGATGAGTTATGGCAATCCATCGATAGCCAGCGCATTGGAGAGTATGTACCGGCAGTATGTCCGGCGATTGCTCGTGCTGCCCCTTTATCCGCAGTTCTCCGGCACGACTACGGCATCCGTTTTTGACTTGGTGACCACCGAGCTAAGCCGCCGCCGCTGGGTCCCGGAATTGCATTTCATCAACCATTATCACGACTCGGCCGGCTATATCTCCGCGATAGCCGCCAGCACTCGCGACTTCTGGGACCTGCATGGCCGTGGCGAGCGTCTTTTGTTCTCGTTTCACGGGTTGCCTCGTCGATTACTCGATAAAGGAGACCCCTACCACTGTCAGTGCCAGAAAACCGCAAGGCTTGTTGCCGAATCATTAGAGCTCGATGAGGGCAGCTGGCAGATAAGTTTTCAATCGCGTGTTGGCCGGGAAGAATGGTTGCGGCCGTACACGGATGAAATTATCAGAACCTGGGGCGTAGAGAAACTCGATAAAATCGACGTCGTGTGCCCGGGGTTCGCCGTGGATTGTCTTGAGACTCTTGAAGAGATCGCAATGCGCTACGCCGGCGACTTCACCGCAACCGGTGGCGGAGAGCTTCGCTACATACCGGCGCTCAATGCGCGCGACGACCACATCAGTTTCTTATGCCGCCTGATCGAAAGAAATGTCGCAGGCTGGCCGGAAGCATCCCCGGACTGGAGCCTGTCTGAAGCGGCGCGTGAAATGGACAAGAGCCTCCATCGTGCACGTGAAATGGGTGCGGAGCGCTGACGTTGCTCGGGGAGTTTTTAGAAATCAGCGTACAGACACCTGACATCGTCGAGTCGCTGGGTTTTTATAAGGCGCTCGGCTTTTCGGAACTGGAGGTTGGAGATATCTGGCCGTACAAATACGCCGTCATTAGCGATGGGCGTTTGTGTATCGGCCTGCATGATCGGGATGTTGATGGGCCCACATTGACTTTTGTCCATCGGGATCTCGCCCGTCACGCACGCGCAATGTCCGATCACGGATTCGATTTTAATCTGCTGAAGATCGACAGTGACGTGTTCAACGAACTAGCCTTTTGCGATCACGATGGTCACATGATTAGAATGATCGAAGCCAGGACGTTTTCACCGGCCGCAGAGGATGTCGAAAAGTCGATATGCGGTGATTGGTTCGAAATGAGTCTGCCCGCACGCGACGCAATGGGTGGCGGTCGTTTTTGGGCACCGCTGGCGCCGGTGATACTTGAACTTCGCGAGGAGCCGACACCGCACCTTCGCTTCGATGCCGCCGGCATGTCACTGGGACTCAGTGAGCACAAGGCACTCAAGAGACCCTCCCCATGTTTTGTCTGCGATGACCTGACGTGGGTTTTGACCGATGTCGAAAGGCATGGCCTGAACATCGATACAAATCCCGAATACGAATCCGCATTCTTGTCGATCGAGGCGCCCGAAGGAACAACGCTTTATTTATTCGAATCTGATTTTCTTGCTGCTGACGACGAAGACTAGCCTGCAGTGATTGAATTGATATCCCGGATTAACTGCATCGCCCTGCCGAGATAAGCGCTTCCGAAAAGATTCAAGTGGTTGAGGATGTGGTAGAGCTGATATAGCTTGAGTCTGTTTTCGTAGCCCGGTTCCATCGGCCAGCTCTGTTGATAGGCCGCATAAAACTCAGGCCCAAATCCACCGAATAATCTTGTCATCGCAATATCGGATTCTCGATCACCATAATAGACGGCTGGGTCGAATATCACAGGTTGGCCGTTCGTCACCGCCCAATTACCGCCCCAGAGATCGCCATGCAGAATCGATGCTACCGGTTGATAATCGCGAAAAAGCAGCGCGAAATTCTCACTCAATTCCGCGCCGGCCGATTGCAGCTCACCGCTAAAGCCGCCGCTGGATGCAAGCTGCAACTGAAAACCCAGGCGTTGATGCCTGAAAAATTCTACCCAGTCGCTTGACCATTGATTGTGCTGAGGCGTCTTGCCGATCGTATTATCGCGGTGCCAACCGAATCTCCCTTTACAATTACGATGCATGGCCGCCAACTGCTGTCCGAAGAGACGCTCCGTCTCGCTGGTCGGCCGGTCGAACTCGATCCATTCGATCGCGAGGTACGCGCCATCTGCTGTCACACCGCAACCCAGAACTTCCGGCACGCGAACTGCTTTTACTGCGAGGAGTTCACGAAGCCCCTCTGCCTCTGCCTCGAACATATCGAGTGAATGCCCGGGCCCGGTTTTGACAAAGACCGCTGCGTCGACAGTATCGATTCGCCAGGCAGCGCTGATGTCACCACCGCCGACGGGGCGGGGGCTGGCGTTGTCTGCTACGGAAATAGCGTCTTCCCGAAGTGCTGCGAAGATGTTTTGCCAGTCAGGCATCCTTAAGCTCTAAGATCGCCCCGCCCTGACGGAAGAAATCCGTTCAGCCCAGATCCGAGACGCGTACCGCCTGCCGCCGCAGTGCCTGACCGATGCCTGCTTCGTCGAAAAGCGCGTTGATCTCACCGAGGTCGGGTGCGACAGGACGTAATCCCGATGCTGGCCTCTCAAACACGGCATCGCAGGCCAGGCCGGTCAGCCTGCGCGCGAGCATTGCCGCATCCTTGTGCGTATTCAGCTTGTCCCCGAGCGTTTTTGCACCACGAACTTTCACTTCGTGAACGCTATCGAGGTTGTCATATACTTTTTCGAGACTGCCGAAATGCTGCAACAGGGCAGCGGCCGTCTTCTTGCCTACGCCGGGCACACCTGGAATGTTATCGACGCTGTCCCCGGCGAGCGCGAGGAAATCGGCGATCTGCTCCGGCCATACACCAAAGAATTCCGGGATCTGGTCGTATCTGATGCGGCCTTTCCCCGCGTAATCCCAGAACACATCGACCTTGGAAACGAGCTGAGTCAGATCCTTGTCCCGGCTGACGATCGTGGATGGTCGACCTTTCTCTCGTCCCTCCGTAACCAGTGTCCCGATCAGGTCATCGGCCTCGTAATTCGGGCTCGCGCATTCCATCAGGCCAAGGGCTCTTGTGAACCGGCGGCACTGCGCGAACTGCCGCTTCAACTCCGGCGGCGCAGGCTCGCGGTTTGCTTTGTACTCGGGATAGATTTCTGTCCGAAAGGACTTCGACAGGCTTTCGTCAAAAAGAACGGCCACGTATTCCGGCTTTACCTGCTCCATGAAGTTGCCGAGAAAACGACAGAAACCATAGAGTGCATTTATCGGGTTACCCTCGTCATCGACCATGTCGTCGGGCATCGAATAATGCGCCCGAAAAACATAAACGCTGGCATCAATCAGATATTGCATTGCCCGCTGATTCACCGACCGATAGATGATCGCTGAGCCGCGCATGGAGCGGACTGGAACGGGGAATATGTGCGAGCAGGTACTGCATCTGGTCCGCGAGAACTTTGCGGCCCTTGAGATAAATGTACTCGGCGTAAGTCGGCGTAAACGGTACTGCAATCAACTGCAATGCAGCCTGCTCAGGCATCCGCCCACCTTTATGATTATTGCAGCGGCGACAAGCCGTCGCGACATTGTTCCAGACGTCTTCGCCACCATGTGAAAGTGGGGTGATGTGATCTCTGGTCAGGTCCCTGGTCGGAAAGCGCATTGCACAATAGAGGCACAGATTCGCATCACGCTTGAATAGCGTGCGGTTATTCAATGGTGGCACATACTCATTGTGCACAAACGCCAATCTTTTGGTCGTGCCATGGGTAGAAATGATCGAATTGACGTCAATGGCGCTTCGGTGGCCGCTGATCGCACTGTATCCGCCATGCACCGTATACAGGCGGCTGCCGCAAGCATAGGCTACCTGCTCCGTGTGGTACAGGCGTACCGCCTCACGGTAATCGATCCATTCGAGCGGCATGCCGGCCACATCGGTTCGCAGCACCTGCTGCGAAATATCTGAAGCTGACCCGTAAAACATATGCTCCCATACCCCCCAGTACCGTAGTTTGCAGGACGCCGACCAAAAATCAAATCTGTCGCACATTTGAGAAATGCCCGCGCTATGTCATTATTCGCGTTTCGCGTGACAGAAGTGTGAATATCCGTCCCAAAACCGGCATTTAGCTGCGTGGATAGTCGGAATTCACCTATTCATCAGTCGCTCATTGCGTGCGATGCTAGATCAAATTTTCTTGGCTTTTGGAGACATATGATGCCGCTGACTGTCGGCGTGCTGAAGGAGACCGTGCAATCTGAAACACGGGTCGCCCTTACCCCGGAGATCACTGGAAAGCTTCAGGGCCTGGGTGTTGTGATCGTCATGGAGCATGGTGCTGGACAGGGCTCGCAACTACTCGATTCCGCATACAAGGGCGTCGAGTTCACCGATGCGAAAGCTGTGCTTGCGAAATCTGATCTGTTGTTTACGGTACAGCCAGCCAGCGAGGATGTCGTTAACAAGCTCAACCCCGGATCCGTCGTAGCCGGACTCATGTACGGGCACTCGAATCCAGGCCTTGTCAAGGCCCTGAAAAACAAAAGGCACACGGCCTTCGCTATGGAGCTCATACCGCGAATTTCGCGGGCACAAGGCATGGACGTTCTCTCATCCCAGGCCGCTGCCGCCGGCTACAAGGCGGCTTTAATCGCGGCGACTACGTTGGATAAGTTTTTCCCCATGCTGACAACTGCCGCCGGCACAATTCGGCCTGCATTGGTACTGGTCATCGGCGCAGGCGTGGCCGGTTTGCAGGCGATCGCGACCGCCAAGCGTCTTGGAGCAATCGTCACGGGCTACGACGTGCGCAGCGCAACGAAAGAACAGATCGAGTCACTCGGCGCGAAATTCGTCGAAACAGGAGTTAGTGCTGAGGGCGAAGGCGGCTACGCACGCGAACTGACGGATGAAGAAAAAGAACAGCAACAGGCCGCACTCGAAAAAGAAATCGCACGCTCGGACGTTGTGATAACTACAGCAGCGATTCCAGGGCGGCCTGCCCCGCGAATCATTTCCGCGGCAGCGGTTGCGATGATGAAACCCGGCGCCGTCATTATCGATCTCGCGGCGGAAACAGGCGGCAATTGTGAGTTGACCAAGCCTAACGAAACGGTCGTCGAGAACAACGTGAAGATCGTCGGACCGGTCAACCTCCCCGCCTCGCTGGGCAGGCATGCAAGCGAGATGTTCGCCAGAAATCTATTCAATTTCATCAAGCCGGCGATCGAAGACGGCGAGTTGAACATTGACTGGGAAGATGAGGTTTTCGCGCAGTCCGCACTGACGCGTGACGGTGAGATTAAGCATGAAGCAACAAGGGAAGCCATCGGAGGAGGATCTGCCCGATGATTGACGGATTCATCGCACTTTACATTTTCATGCTGGCGGCGTTCGTCGGCCACGAAATCATCGGGCGCGTGCCGTCCATTCTTCACACACCATTGATGTCGGGATCGAACTTCGTGCACGGCATCGTGCTCGTCGGTGCAATGGTTGCCCTTGGCAGGGCCGACACGACAATGGAACTCATAATCGGCTTCATTGGCGTATTTCTCGGCGCCGGAAACGCAGTCGGCGGTTACGTCGTTACCGAGCGAATGCTCGAGATGTTCAAGAGCAGCAAGGAAAAAGGCTCATGAGCGAATTTGTCTCGATGCGTTCGGTGATCGAAGCCAGTTATTTCATCGCGGCAATCCTGTTCATTTTCGGCCTCAAGCGGATGAGCTCTCCGGTAACGGCGCGTGGCGGCATCATCTGGGCCGGCGCCGGTATGGTCGTTGCAACTCTGGTGACATTCCTGTACCCGGGCATGGGCAATTACGCCCTGATGATGGTGGCCATCTTTATCGGTGGCGTGCTTGCCTGGGTCAGCGGCAAGAAAGTCGCGATGACCAACATGCCGCAGATGATCGCACTTTATAACGGTATGGGCGGCGGCGCCGCAGCGGCGATTGCCGCAGTTGAGCTAATAGGCGGAGAGGAACATGGCCTGGTATTCGGCACTCTCGCCGTCCTCGGCGGCATGATCGGTGCCGTGTCATTCAGCGGCAGTCTCATTGCGTTTGCGAAGTTACAGGGGCTAATGAAGAGCACTGTTCGCTTCGGCGGCCAGCAACTTCTCAACCTTTTGTTGCTGACAGCGACGGTCGGCCTTGCTGGCATTATCGTCTTCCAGCATGGCGACATAAACGTCGTCATCGTGTTCTTCCTGCTCGCCCTGATACTCGGCGTCACGATGACGCTGCCGATCGGCGGCGCCGACATGCCGGTCGTCATTTCTCTTTACAACGCCTTGACCGGCCTTGCTGTCGCCTTTGAAGGCTT
>JAZFPY010000133.1:0-13143 GCA_036444875.1 Woeseiaceae bacterium
ACTGCGGCAGCCTGCTCGTGAATTTCTTTTTGCATGTAGTGCCGGAACTTGCCGCGTTCGGCGGCATCGGCCGACAGCTCGCTTTCCTTGACGGGCCGTGCGACCTCCTTACCGTCGCTGTCAAAAATCGTCACCTCTTCCCGGCGCACGACAGCCACGTCTCCCTCGTCGAGGAACATGAACTTCCGTGTCACCGGCAGCAGGGCGGCAACATCAGATGCGACGAAGTTCTCACCTATCCCCAAGCCGACGACAACCGGACAACCCACTCGCGCCAATACAAGTGTCCCCGGATCGTCCGCGCTCAGGACCGCGAGTGCGTAAGCGCCTTCCAGTTCGGCAACGGTCGCCCGAACCGCTGCCAGAAAATCCTTTGACTCTTT
The DNA here is from genome assembly GCA_036444875.1 of Woeseiaceae bacterium. Classification (GTDB taxonomy): domain Bacteria; phylum Pseudomonadota; class Gammaproteobacteria; order Steroidobacterales; family Woeseiaceae; genus JACZWL01. Next base: position 384 of record JAZFPY010000133.1, read on the forward strand.
CAGGTGAAGCTGAATGCGGTGTGCGATGACTTCCGTATCGGTCTCGGATTCGAACTTGAAACCAGACTGTTTCAGCTCCTCGCGCAGTTCTTCATAGTTCTCGATGATACCGTTGTGAACAACGGCAACCGTCTGCCCCGACATGTGCGGGTGCGCATTATTTTCGCTCGGGGCGCCATGTGTCGCCCAGCGCGTGTGCGAGATGCCGGTTGTGCCCTGGAGCGGTGCTTCGTCGAGCGCCTGTTGCAATTCCTGCACTTTGCCGAGACGGCGAATCCGCTTAAGGGTCTTGCCGTCCAGAATCGCGATACCCGCCGAGTCGTAACCGCGATACTCGAGCCGGCGCAGGCCCTCCATCAGTATCGGGACGACATTTCTCTCGGCAACAGCACCGACGATTCCACACATGGATGCGCTCTTCCTGAATCTGTTATTGACTAAGTCTGATTGTCTCAGCTTTCGCGGCCGGCCAGAGTGCATGAATTCGCATAATTCGGCAAGCTGCATCCGGGGCGTGGCCGGGAAAGAGATAACTCATTGAAAAACATGAGAGTTTAGCTCTTCTTTTTCGGGCGCTTCCAACCGGGCACGGTCACCTGTTTGGCGCGCTCGATGGTCAGTTCGTCGGCCGGTGCGAACTTTGAGATGGTCGAGCCAGCACCGATGGTGGCTCCCGCGCCGACATCCACCGGCGCCACCAACTCTACGCCGGAGCCGATGAATACATTGTCACCGATGGTCGTGCGATGTTTGTTCGCGCCATCGTAGTTACAGGTGATCGTGCCGGCCCCCACGTTGACGCCTTTGCCGATATCCGTATCGCCGATGTAGGTCAGGTGATTAACCTTGCTGCCGCTCGCGATCGTGCTCTTTTTAATTTCGACGAAATTGCCTACCTTTACATTATCAGCCAACTCGGCTCCTGGCCTTAGCCGTGAAAAGGGACCAATCTCGCAGTCGTCGCCGGTTTTCGCGCCTTCGATATGACAATTCGGGTGCACGATCGTGCCACTACCGATCTGACTGTCGCGGACGAGATTGTTTGACTCAATCCTGACGTTGTCACCGAGCGATACTTCGCCCTCGAAAACTGCGTTCACATCAATATAGACATCCTTGCCGCAATTCAGACTGCCACGAATGTCTACTCTTGCAGGATCTGCAAAACCCACACCCTGCGTCATCAGTTCGTCGACGAGTCTCGCCTGCAACGCACGCTCCGCTTCCGCCAGTTGCTTCTTGTCATTGATACCCATTACTTCCACCCAACTATCGGCTTTGACGCCGTGCACGATACAACCATCGGCTACGGCAAGGCTGATTATGTCTGTCAGATAATACTCTCCCTGATTATTGCGGTTATCCAGCCCGTCGAGCCAGCCCTTGAGTCGCCCGGCAGGACAGACCATAACACCGGAATTGATTTCAGTGACCGCCCGTTCCTCATCCGTTGCATCCTTTTCCTCGACATTGCGGACCACGTTCCCGCCTTCCCGAATGATGCGCCCGTAACCGCAAGGATCTTCCATGTCTACGGTCAGTACAGCGACTTCGTCCGCGCCGCAGGTGTCTAACATTCGGCTTAGTGTTTCCGGCCGCAGCAGCGGTACATCGCCGAAAAGAATCATCACACGGTTACCGTCAGGCGTCTCGGGCATCGCCTTTTGAACAGCGTGACCGGTGCCCAGTTGCTCAGCCTGCAGTGCCCAGCGTAGCTTTTGCCCCGCGAAAGCAGCCGGCACCGCATCGCCTCCGTGGCCATAGACGACGCAGACATCATCGGCACCGACCGCCACTGACGTATCGACAACATGTTGCAGCAGGGGTCTTCCTGCCAGCGGCTGCATTACTTTCGGCAGCAGAGAATGCATGCGCTTTCCCTGACCCGCAGCGAGAACTATGATGCTAACGGCCAAATGGCCCTCCAGTATATTCGTGCATCAGGGACTGTGATTTGAAGCTTGCCTCATGGATTTTTTCGTTGCCGCTCTGGGCCATAGCGGCCTGCAGTATACCGGCAAATGCCGACATTGGATCCGGCGGCGTAAACGCCCCTGAGCAGCGGAATAAGCCATACCTGATATTGATATCCATTGACGGCTTTCGATGGGATTATCAGGACCTGTTCGAGACACCGGCGCTGGATCGCCTCGCTGCCCGTGGGGTACGGGCCGAATCGCTGCAGCCCGTATTCCCGACGCTGACGTTTCCCAATCATTACAGCATCGCCACAGGACTGTACCCTGCCAACCACGGCATCATCGCCAATGATTTTCCCGATCCCGACAGCGATGACTGGTATCTGCACAACCGTCCCAAGATCGTGCGGCAAGGCCGATGGTATGGCGGCGACCCGATATGGGTGGCCGCCGAGAGAAGCGGCATGGTCAGCGCCGCCTTTTTCTGGATCGGCACAGAAGCTGACATCAAGGGCATCAAACCGACTTACTGGCACAAATTCGACTACAACACCTCGGCCAGGCGGCGCGTCAGGCAAGTCCTGAAGTGGCTGCAGATGCCTGTCGAAACGAGGCCGCATTTCATTGCGCTTTATTTCGAGCACGTCGACACGAATACTCATGCCAATGGCATCGGCTCCAGAGAAAGTGTCCGCGAAATCAGAAGAATAGACCGCTACCTGGGCAGGCTAATGGACGGCATCGACAAGTTGCCACATAGCAAAGAGGTCTACATAATTGTGGTATCCGATCATGGACAGTCCGGATACGACCGGGACGCGAAAATTCTCGCCCTGGATACGTTCCTGAACCTCGACGGCATTTCGATTGTCGAGGGTGGTACCTACGCAAACTTATTTTTCGACGAAAAAAACCCAATCCGTGCAGGACAAATACGAGATGATATTAATGCCGTGTGGCGCCATGGCCGCGCGTGGCTGCCCGATGAAGCTCCCAAGAGCTGGCACATCAACGGAGGATCAGGTTTCCCCGATGTGATTGTTCAACCTGATCCACATTTCGCGGTGGTTTCCAGTCAAGATAAATCTCAGATTCTGAATCTCGGTAGTCACGGTTGGGTTCCATCGTTCAAGGATATGCACGGCATCTTCATTGCGGCTGGGCCGCGATTGCCGGAAGGACAAACGATCGGCATCATCGAGAGCGTGGACATATATCCATTGATGATGGAGATTCTAGAGATTCCGCTAACGACACCGATCGATGGGGATCCAGACAAGCTTACACGGTTCCTGGGCTTCAAAGGGTCGGATCCGATTTCTAAACAAGATATTATGGACGGTGCTGAATCCAAGTATTGACTAAATTTAATAATTGTAAATCAGCCCGGGAAAAATGCAGTACCTGATGGAGACTAAAAATGAGGGAAGCATTATTAAGAGTGATTTTGCTTAGCCTGGCTCTGGCTTTTCCCTTCGGCAGCCTGGCGCTGGCGCAAAGCCAGTCGCTGGGATCGACAATGGATGTGTTCGTTTTTCCGGCGCAGGGCCAGGACTCCAGTCAGCAATCCAAGGACGAGGCCGCGTGTTACGAGTGGGCGGTTGGCAATACTGGTGCCGACCCGTTCTCACTGGCGAAGCAGGAGGAGGCGAATCAGCAGCAGGCACAGGCGGAGATGCAGGCCGCTCAGCAGGCTGGCCGCGGCGCGGGCGCAAGTAGTGCCGTTCGCGGCGCAGCTGCTGGTGCGTTGATTGGCGAGATTGCCAATGATGATGCGAGCGAAGGCGCTGCCTGGGGTGCCGCTGCAGGTGCGATCCGCGGTCGTCGCCAGGGCAGAGCCGCACAGCAACAGGCGCAGGCACAGGCTGCGGCGCAGGCGGAGCAGCGCGAGGTAGCAACTGAACAGCAGCTTGCCAATTTCAAGAAAGCGTTCGGCGTGTGCCTTGAAGCCAAAGAATACATGGTCAAGTACTAGCGGTCGGGCATTCAGTTTCGTCATTGACGAAGCAACCGGCGACATGACTGTCGCGGTGTCGCGCGACGGACTTTCAGTAAGCGTGTTCGGTGCGTGCACGGACGCAGCTATTTAGACCCGATTTTGCGCCCCGCTAGCGTCTGCCTTTGAGGTTCTGTGCGGCGCGGTAGCGGGCGCGGGCTTCGGCGAGTTCCAGGTTAGCACGGGCAAGGTCCGTCTCTTCCGATGCGCCCCGCAATGCTTCCTCAGCTGCCTGTTGTGCGGCAAGCGCTGCCGCTTCGTCGAGCTGTTCGCCTCTGAGTGCGGTGTCAGCCAGAACTGTCACCAGGTGCGGTTGAATCTCGAGCATACCGCCCGTGACATAAAAGAAGTGCTCTTTTCCTTCAGGGTCTTCGACCCGGACTTCGCCGGGCTTCAGTGCAGTCAGTAACGGCGCATGGCGTGGCGCTATGCCGACCTCACCCATGCGGGCCGGCGCATAGACCATCGCGGCGTCACCTGAGTAGATTTCACCTTCTGCTGAAACGATGTCGACGCGAATCGTGGCCATTCGATTGCTCTCGTGTTCCTGTTATAAGGTCTTGGCCTGCTCGACGGCTTCGTCGATCGAGCCTACCATGTAAAACGCCTGCTCGGGCAAGTGATCGTAATCGCCATTGACGATTCCGTTGAAGCCGCGAATTGTCTCCTGCAAGGAGACATACTTGCCGTCGGTTCCGGTGAACGTTTCTGCGACGAAGAACGGCTGCGACAGGAAACGCTGAACCTTGCGGGCGCGGGTTACCGTCAGTTTGTCGTCTTCGGACAGCTCATCCATGCCGAGAATCGCGATGATGTCCTGCAACTCCTTGTCGCGCTGCAATACCGCTTGCACACCCCGGGTGCTATCGTAGTGTTCCTGGCCGATTACGTTCGGGTCGAGGATGCGGCTCGTGGAGTCGAGCGGGTCAACCGCCGGGTATATACCGAGTTCCGAGATCTGACGAGACAAAACGAGTGTTGCGTCGAGGTGAGCAAACGTCGTTGCCGGCGACGGATCCGTCAGGTCATCTGCCGGGACGTAAATTGCCTGGAAGGATGTAATCGATCCGGTCTTGGTGGAGGTGATGCGTTCCTGAAGAACGCCCATTTCCTCAGCGAGCGTGGGCTGATAACCCACGGCTGACGGCATGCGGCCGAGCAACGCCGACACCTCGGTTCCAGCCAGGGTATATCGATAAATATTGTCGATGAACATCAAGACATCGGTGCCCTCATCGCGGAATGCCTCGGCGATAGTCAGGCCGGTCAGCCCAACCCGCAGACGGTTGCCCGGAGGCTCATTCATCTGCCCATAAACCAGCGACACCTTGTCGATAACGCCCGATTCCTTCATCTCGTGATAGAAGTCGTTACCTTCACGTGTGCGTTCACCTACGCCCGCAAATACAGAGAAACCGGCATGCTCGTGGGCGATGTTGCGGATGAGTTCCATCAGTGTGACTGTCTTGCCGACGCCTGCGCCGCCGAACAATCCGATTTTGCCGCCTTTGGCGATCGGCATGATGAGGTCGATAACCTTGATACCCGTTTCCAGCAGTTCGGTTGCCGGCGCCTGGTCTTCATAGCTTGGAGGCTTGCGGTGAATCGGAAGATGCATGTCGGCACCGATATCTCCGGCATTGTCGATCGGCCTGCCGAGCACGTCCATGATGCGGCCGAGTGTCTTTTCACCAACCGGGACCGTGATCGGCTCGCCCGTGTTGCTGACGGACATGCCCCGTTTCAGGCCCTCGCTCGAGCCCATCGCGATCGTGCGAACAACGCCATCGCCCAGCTGTTGCTGAACTTCGAGCGTGGTGTTCACCTCGTCGATAAGCAACGCATGATAAATATGGGGGATGGCGTCGCTCGGAAATTTTACGTCCACGACAGCGCCAATGATTTGCACGGTTGTTCCTGTGCTCATATCTTAGGTCCTCAACCTGATACGGCGGCCGCACCGCCGACAATTTCTGAAATTTCTTGTGTGATCGCAGCCTGCCGGGCTTTGTTATAAGCAAGTTGCAAGTTACTTATGATCTCGCCGGCATTATCGGTGGCAGATTTCATTGCAATCATCTTCGCCGCCATCTCGCAGGCAAAGTTCTCGACTGCGCCTCTGTAAACCTGTGATTCGATGTAACGCATCAATACGTCATCGAGAAGATCGACTGCATCCGGTTCGTAGATGTAGTCCCAATGCTCCTGCAAAGTTTCCTCGCCGAGATCGATTTCGCTGACCGGCAGGATTGTTTTGACTTCCGGTACCTGGCTCATCGTGCTGACGAATTCGTTATGCACGAGGAACAGCCGGTCGATTCTCCCTTCGCTGTAGGAGTCAAGCATGATCTTGATGCTGCCAATCAGGTCGTTGACGCTCGGACGATCTCCAAGATGCGATGCCGTGCCAACAACATTGCCGCCGAGACGTCTAAAGAACAAGACCGCTTTCTGGCCGACCAGTGCGAGATCGACCTCGACGTTTTCCGCCTGCCACTTCCCAAGCTCGCCAATAACAGTCTTGAACATGTTGACGTTCAGGCCACCGCAAAGCCCGCGGTCCGTAGATATGACGATATACCCGACGCGCTTGACTTCGCGTTCCACAAGAAACGGGTGCTTGTAGTCCGGGTTCGCATGGGCAAGATGACCGACTACACGACGAATACGCTCAGCGTACGGCCGCGATGCCTCCATCTGAACCTGTGCTTTGCGGATCTTGCTGGCTGCGACCATTTCCATGGCCTTGGTGATCTTCTGCATGTTCTGCACGCTTCGGATCTTTGTGCGGATTTCTTTTTCGCCTGCCAAGTTGTTATTCCTGTCGTTGCTATCGCCCGTCAGCACGGGCTCCTACGATGCCTTGTCCTTATTCCTTGCGTCGCTGTCGCCCGCCGGGGCGGGCTCCTACGATGCCATTTGTTCTTCCTAATAGGCGCCTTTCTCCGAAAACGCGGCCATTACGGCTTTGAGTTCACCTACGACTTCATCGTTGTAATCACCTGACTCGTTGATCTTATCGAGCAGGTCGCCGTGGTTAGCCCGCGCATAGTCGTGTAGCGCCGCTTCATATTCGCCAACCTTGTCAACATCGACGCTGTCAATATGACCCTCGTTTACCGCGTAAAGCGACAACGCCATTTCCGCAACGGACAACGGCGAATACTGCTTTTGCTTCATGAGCTCCATAACGCGTTCACCGCGTTCGAGCTGCTTGCGGGTCGCTTCATCGAGATCGGATGCGAACTGCGCGAATGCCGCGAGTTCGCGATACTGCGCCAGTGCCAGTCGAACGCCGCCACCGAGCTTCTTGATGATCTGCGTCTGTGCGGCGCCGCCGACCCGCGAGACCGATAGGCCGGCGTTAATCGCGGGACGGAAACCGGCGTTGAAGAGGTCGGTCTCGAGGAAGATCTGGCCGTCGGTGATCGAAATTACGTTGGTCGGTACGAATGCCGATACGTCGCCGGCTTGAGTCTCAATGATCGGCAACGCGGTCAGCGAGCCCGTCTTCCCTTTGATCTTGCCGCCCGAAATATTTTCGATGTACTCGGCATTGACCCGCGACGCTCGTTCGAGCAGACGTGAATGAAGATAGAAAACGTCGCCGGGATAGGCTTCGCGGCCCGGCGGGCGGCGGAGCAGCAGTGACACCTGACGGTATGCCCAGGCCTGTTTCGTCAAATCGTCGAATATGATCAGCGCGTCCTCACCCTTGTCGAGAAAATACTCGCCCATCGAGGTGCCCGAGTACGGGGAGATGTATTGCATGGCCGGGGAGTCGGCTGCCGCGGCGGCGACAACGATTGTGTGCTCCATGGCACCCTCTTCTTCCAGCTTGCGTACAACGCCGGCGATCGACGAGGCTTTCTGGCCGATCGCGACATAAATACATTTAATACCGGTGCCACGCTGGTTGATAATGGTATCGATCGCAAGCGCAGTCTTGCCGGTTTGCCTGTCGCCGATGATTAGCTCTCGCTGGCCGCGGCCGATCGGCACCATTGCGTCGATCGACTTCAGCCCGGTTTGTACCGGCTGACTGACAGACTGTCTTTCGATAACCCCTGGCGCTACTTTTTCGATCGGAGAAAACTGATCGGTCTCGATCGGTCCTTTGCCATCAATCGGATTGCCGAGTGAATCCACGACCCGGCCCAGCAGCGCTTCGCCGACCGGGACTTCGAGAATGCGCCCCGTTGTCTTGACCGTGTCACCCTCGGAGATGTGCTTGTAATCGCCTAGCACTACCGCGCCGACCGAGTCCTGCTCGAGATTCAACGCCAATCCGTACGTGTTCTGCGGAAACTCGAGCATTTCACCATATCGCGCGTCGGCCAGTCCGTGAATGCGCACGATACCGTCGGTAACACCGATGATAGTGCCCACATCGCGCGCTTCAGCCGATGCTTCGAAATTTTCGATTCGCTCTTTAATCAGTTCGCTGATTTCAGAAGCTTTGAGTGCCATTCTGTTTTCCTCTTTAAGTGATCAAGGCGTTCGCCAGATCCTCAAGTCTCGAACGCAGTGATCCGTCAATAACTACGTCGCCGGCGCGAATAACCGCACCACCGATCAGGTTTCCGTTTATCTCTGTTTTCAGATTAACTTCCCGGCCGAGCCGATCCCTGAGTGCTTTCGCAATCGTTTTCTGTTGTGCCACGCTCAATGGCGCAGCGGATGTCACGGTAACATCTATCGTGTTTTCGACCTCGGCTTTAAGCGCATCAAAGTGATCCGCAATTTCCGGCAATACGGAAACACGCCCATATTCGAGCAACAGTTTCAGGAAGTTCGTCCCGTGCTTGTTGCCCCCGGCCAGAATCGACGACTTGCCGCCCGCCGAGGCGAACAGGTCCGTAATGAAGGAAAGCCGTTCATCGTCAGTCAATGCGGGGTTGCTCAGAAACTGTGCCACTTGACCGTCGCCAAGCAATTCCCTGGCCACACCGAGTGCTTCTGACCATTTGGCGAGGCTTTTCGACTCGTTCGCGAGCTCGAAAGTCGCTTGTGCGTAAGGCCTCGCTATTGTGTGATTGTCAGCCATCGTCGTCTGACCTTAAAGCTCCGCCGCCAGCTTGCTCAGAATGTCTTCGTGAGCCTTGCTGTCGATCTCCCGCTGCAGGATCTTCTCCGCGCTTGCAATCGCAATCGCCGATACCTCCCCACGCAATTCCTCGCGGGCGTGATTGATTTCCTGCTCGACCTCGGCGACTGCTGCAGCAAGCTGCCGCTCGCGTTCCTTCACGCCGTCGGCTTTACCTTCGGCAACGATCTCGTTCGCCCGGGCATGTGCCTGATCGAGAATGGTCGTCGCCTGCTTGCGCGCCTCGTCGACGATGTCGCCGGATTCCACTTTGGCCTTGTCAAGGCTCTGCTGTCCGAGCTCCGCAGCAGCAAGACCATCGGCGATCTGCGTCTGACGCTCTTCGATCGCATTCATGATCGGCGGCCAAATGAATTTCATACAGAACCAGACGAACACGATCATCGCGACCGTCTGACCGATGAGAGTCATATTGATATCCAAGCTTCTCTCCCTGGGTGGCTGTCGTGGCTCGTCGCTCACGCACATCCATGTGCTTCACGACATTAAGTACGTCCTATATAAAAAGCCGCTTCTACTGTGCCTGCTTATCCACTTACCGGTGCCAGCGCGTCCCGCAGCTGGCCGATGAACGGGTTGGCGAACGCGAAGTAAAGCGCGATACCTACACCGATCATGGCGACAGCGTCGAGCAGCGCGACGACCAGAAACATTTTGGTTTGCAACATCGGCGCCAGCTCAGGCTGTCTGGCCGCACCTTCGAGGAAGCGGCCGCCCAGGAGCCCCATGCCGATTCCGACGCCCAGCGCACCCAGGCCAATCAGAATCGCGACGGCGATCGCAGTGTAACCAATTACAGTTTCCATCAGTGTCTCCTCTTTGAGATCAAGTCGAAGTAGTCGAAAAGTAGTTCAGAAATCTAATGCTCTTCAATTGCCAGGCTCAAATAAACTATGGTCAGCATCATGAATATAAAGGCCTGCAGCGTAATGATCAGCAAGTGAAAAACTGCCCATGCAAAATGCAGTGGCAGCTGCCAGATCCCGAGTAACGCGATCAGGATAAAAATCAGTTCCCCGGCAAACAGATTGCCGAACAGTCGCAGCGACAGCGATAAGGGCTTCGCCAGTAAGGAAACCGACTCAAGAATGAAATTAAAGGCAATAATCAATGGCGCGGCGATCAGTCCGAGGCCCTTGGTCGGTGGCGTGATCGGGTGCAGGGTCAGCTCACCGATGAACCCGCCAATACCCTTGCTCCTTATCGTATAAAAGATGATTAAGAGGAACACGCCAATGGACATACCGAAAGTAATATTGACGTCGGTGGTAGGCACAACCTTGAGATAAGGCACGCCGATTCCCCCCGCTAGCATCGGCAGCCAGTCGACCGGGATCAGGTCCATGAAGTTCATCAGGAACACCCAGACGAATATCGTCAGGGCCAGCGGCGCAATCAACCGGCTTTTGCCGTGAAAGGTGTCCTTGACGCTCGAGTCCACAAAATCGACGATAATCTCAATGAATGCCTGCAGCTTGCCGGGCTTGCTACTCGATGCCTTCGTGGCAGCGCTGCGAAATAGCCAAATAAAGATCAGTCCCAGGAGGATGGAAAAGAACATCGAGTCGACGTTGATGGCCAACGGATTACCGGCACAATGGTTCCACACCCATTCGCCATGCGCCTTACAAACCTGAAGGTTATGTAAATGGTGTTGAATGTATTCGCCTGAGGTCTGTGCTACGCCTTCAGTCGCCATTTTCTGTTCTCTGTTCCACCTGTACTTCTTTGTCCCGCATCAGAAAGCCAGCCAAGGTCACCAGCTGCGCACCTATGAAGCCCGCGAACAACGGCCAGGCCGCAAGTGCTTGTACCAGCGTAAAGACGGCGCTGAACATGATCACGGTCAGCGCCAGCTTGCCGAGTTCCCCAATATATGCCGCTTTAAGCAGGGCTCCGGCCCCGGGCTCCCGGCGCGGCACGACCAGTCGCAGCGCCAGAAAGGCATTCGGGATAACGCAGATCAGGCCGCCCAGCAACGCCGAGTAGCCGGCTACGCGTCCGCTCACGCCCAAAAACAGCATCGCAAGAACCACACTAAGGCCCAGTTGTGCTAGCAGGACTCTCGAGATAAGACTCAAATGCCCTCCGGCACTAAAAACGCCACGTCCATCGGCTAACCGGCGGTTGGTGGCGTCATGAAACGGTATTTCCAGGCGGGCCTGTTCTTGGCCCGCGCATTATAGTGTTGCAAATGGTGCAAGGCAATAAATCCGGGCCCGTCAAATACCTGTCATGACCAGGCTGTCATGGGGCGTACTGAAGCCCTTTCAACGCCTGCGGGGCCTGCCGGCATTTCCATATTGCGACATACCGCACATTCCGCAGGCGCTGCGGCACGTATAAATGGAGGAGCTTGCCGGGACAGTGTGCCGAGGGCGGTGCAAGCGGACGGGGCGAGTCTGACAGGATTGCCCGGCTCTGGAGGCGTCATGCTAATGGTAACCAGCGAGTCCGTGGGCAGGACTCGAACACTCTTCGAGGTTGCGCGAGAGCTCAGCCTGTCCCCCAGTTATTTCGCCAGCGTCGAGACGCTGGACAAGCTGATGACCGGCCACTCGCGGCGCATCGTCGTCCTCACAGAAGAGGACATCAATGAGGGAACGCTTGCCAGCCTCGAGAAAGCCGAAGGCCGCGCCCAGTTCGGCCTGATTATCTGCGCCGATCGGGAAGGCTTGAGAACCAGTAACCGCGCCGAGCTCCTGCACCGGGTCGGGGGGCTTATGAACGTCGAATGGATCTCGAGAGAATACGACGTCGATTCCCTTTGCGCGGCAGCCCGGGAATGCCGCCGCCGGATGCTGCGAATTTCGAAGCACGAACTCGAAGTCGCAATTGTCGGGCAACAGTTTCTTATTCAATATCAACCGAAGGTTCAACGTAGCAACGGTTCGGAGTGGATCACGAAGGAAGCAGAGGCGCTTTTGCGCTGGCACCATCCGGATCACGGTCTGCTCGGCCCCCTGGAGTTTCTACCGGAGGTTGAGGCGTTCGACCTGATTGGCCCGGTCAGTGAATTCGTGCTTAACGAGGCCGCCGCCCAGCTCGTCAGGTGGCGGGAGCGGGGTCTCAAGCTGAATTCCTGCATCAACCTGGCTTCCAGCCTGCTCAAGGACCCGAAGCTTCCGGACGACTATGTGGCGATTGTCAAAAAGCATGGCCTGGAGTGCACCAGTTTCACATTCGAAGTAATCGAGAAGGATGTTGCCAACGCCGGCGCCGCACACCTGCGTGTGTTGAGCGCCCTGCGCGAAAAGGGCTTTCGGATTTCCCTAGATGACTTTGGCGCCGTGGTGTCTTCACTAGGCACCTTCGAGCAGGTGCCGTTCGACGAGATCAAGATTCACGCCTCACTGCTTGCGAGAGCGCGAATTAATCCGGTCACGATGCAGGTTCTTGCTGCTGTCACCGGCCTCGCCCACAAGCTGGGCATTTCCGTTTGTGCCGAGGGCGTCGAAGACGAGGAGACTTTCGAATTCCTGAAGACCATCAAGTGCGACAAGATGCAGGGCTTCCTGATCTCGGAGGCCGTGATGCCCGACATCATCCGCTGCGTCTACAGTGCCAAGTCGGCCCATGTAGAGGACGTCGCCTAGTCCTCGATCGCTCTTACAGCTTGGGGTCGAACCGCTAAACATCTTTAGCGGTTCGACCCCATTATCAGGCTGACTCCGGTCTGATATTCGCGTTCAGGCGGAACAGGTTGTCTGGATCGTACCTGGATTTAATCTTCACCAG
>JAZFPY010000134.1:0-5804 GCA_036444875.1 Woeseiaceae bacterium
AGGGCACAGCAAGGATGCAAAGGACGATCGCCGTCAGCAGTTGTACGGGAGTCTTGAATTCGAAGTTCTTTGCCATCAATGCATTCATTCGCTTCACTTGTCACCAAGGTCGAGTTGGCTGGTCTTCAATATCAGCGACTGCGGCTGACCGTTTCGCACGACGGTGACCGAAACCTGGTCCGAATTGCCAAGTGATTGAAATATCTGCATTGCCTGTTGAGGGTCCGTCAGGGCCGCACCGTTGATATCCTTGATCAGGTCACCCGGGCGCAGGCCGAGCGCCGCAAATTGCTTTCGGTCCCGCCCGGGATACACGCGGTACCCCTGCATCTGCCCCGCCACCATGTACGGCGTCGGTCGAACCACATCGGCGAGTCTCGCGACGTTTTGCGAAACGACGGTCTGAATACTCCGGTTGCTACTCGACGCACGGTTAACAGATGTTGTGCTTCGCCTGACCGGCGCCTGACTTTGCGGAAAATCTTTCGGTAGTCTCAGGGCCCGTAGCGCGCCACCCTCGTTGAGCACTACCCGGTCCGGATAGACCGCATGCAGCGTCGTACCGGGCACAACGGTGTCCCGGACGGCATAGACTTTCTCCTCATTGCGGCTGTCCGCGATGATCGCCAGCCCTTCGCCGGGCTGCCTTGCTGCAATCGTGCCCTTGAGCGAGAGATTCTGGCGGGTTTCTGCAAGGTCCTCGTCGATGACAGGCGGGGCCTCGGTCACGGCCCCGTCGGTGCTTGCCGTGCCGAAAATATGGGCATTGGCGATGGCTTGCACGTTTGCGCGCGATCCCGGTGCGGTCACAGCGCTGACCTGGGAGGGCGTGGCCACGATCGGATCGCCTGCCGAGGAGCCAGGTATCAGCATCCAGATGATCCTGGCCAGTTGCCAGGCGATTGCGATGACGAGCAGCAGAGTCACCCAGCGCGGCAATAACTGATTGACAGCAGCCAGCGTTCGCTCGCCGTCAAAGCGTCTGAAATCGGACCATTTCGCTTCAATTGTCATAAAGACCTGACCCGCTCGATGCCCATGAATATGCCCACTATCCCTGATATTGACGCAGCAGGGGGATAATAAGGTTTCATTGCCCTTTCAAACAAGCCCAGAACAGCAAAAAAACCTTTATACGGCAAGTATATACCTCTAATTCCTAAATCTTTTTGGAGATACTATGGCGAGGCTGCACGGGTTTTCTAAGAAATGTGCGAACCAGGGTTGGAGTTATGCGCGTCGGGCCCATATATAATGGCCTTCAGAGTCGGCACGGCAGGTGAGTTTGCCGGTCAATTCGCCGCAATGAAGGCTTTTGGAAATATGTCGGAACAGGACAAAAACGATCTGCATCGCGTTGGCCACGACCTGGCGGTGGCAGAAGCACGGCCGAAGTTGAAACGGCCGTCGCTCTACCAGGTCATATTGATTAACGATGACTACACGCCGATGGAGTTTGTGGTTGAAGTACTGGAATCTGTTTTCAGCATGGAACGCCCGAACGCGACACGGGTGATGCTCGAGGTGCATACTAAAGGCAAGGGCATTTGCGGCGTCTACAATTTCGAAATTGCCGAAACGAAGGTCGCACAGGTCATGAGCATTGCACAGCAGCAACAACATCCCTTGTTGTGTACGATGGAGGAGTCCTGATCAGGGTGCGAATACGCGAAGCGGTGAAACGGGAAAGGCCCGATGTTAAGTAGCGAACTGGAATTTTGTCTCAACGAAGCATTTCAAAATGCTCGTGAGCGCTGCCATGAATTCATGACGGTAGAACATTTGCTGCTGGCGCTCCTGGACATCCCCAAAGTTCATGAGATCCTGAAAGCCTGTGATTCGAATGTCCTACAGCTTCGCCGGCAGTTAACAGAATTCATCGACGAGGCGACACCATTGATGCTCGCTGGAGAAGAGGGCGATGTGCAGCCCACGCTCGGCTTCCAGCGCGTGTTGCAGCGCGCAGTCTTCCACGTACAGTCCAGCGGCAAGAAGGAAGTCACCGGCAGCAACGTATTGGTGGCGATTTTCAGCGAGAAACAGTCGCAAGCCGTGTACTTCCTGGGGCTTCAGGACGTCACAAGACTCGATGTCGTGAATTACATCGCACATGGCATGCCGCAGTTACCCGGTGAGGGTGTCGAGGAAGACGTCGATACCTCTCTCAATCCTGATGCTGAACCCGACTCCAGCGCCCTGGAGAAATACGCCACAAACCTCAATCAGTTGGCAATCGATGGCAAAATCGATCCGTTGATCGGCCGCGAACTCGAAATCGAAAGGACGGTTCAAATACTTTGCCGGCGACGAAAAAACAACCCGCTCTACGTCGGCGAGGCGGGCGTCGGTAAGACGGCTATCGCAGAAGGTCTGGCGCGACTGATCACAGAGGAGCGTGTGCCGGAAGTGTTGCATGACAGCACGATCTATGCGCTCGACATGGGGACACTCATCGCCGGGACTAAATATCGGGGCGATTTTGAAAAGCGCCTGAAAGCCGTGATCGCCGAGATCCGGCAAGATCCGGGAGCGATCCTCTTTATCGATGAAATTCATACTGTTATCGGAGCCGGTGCAGCGTCTGGCGGCGTCATGGATGCGTCAAACCTGATCAAGCCGGTGCTGGCCAACGGTGAGATTCGCTGCATCGGATCGACGACTTATGCCGAATACCGTGGTGTCTTTGAAAAAGATCATGCGCTGGCGCGCCGCTTTCAGAAAATCGACGTTCCGGAGCCAAGCATCGAGGAGACAGTCGCGATCCTGAGCGGTCTCAAGAGCCGTTTCGAGGAACATCACGGCGTGAAATACGATACCGAGTCGCTTGAGGTTGCGGCGGAACTGGCGGCCAAACATATCAATGATCGCCGGCTGCCGGACAAGGCGATCGATGTCATCGATGAGGCGGGCGCCAGGTTGCGCCTGCAGCCCGTAGCCGAGCGCGGCGATCGCGTCACCGTGGAGATGATCGAAAACATCATTGCCAAAATGGCGCGCATCCCACCGAAGAGTGTGTCGGCATCCGACAAGGACGTGCTTAAAACGCTCGAGCGCGATTTGCAGCTGACGATCTTCGGTCAGGATAAAGCGATCCAGGCGTTGAGCGCGGCGATCAAGATGGCACGATCCGGGCTGACCGACGAGGGCAAGCCGATCGGTTCCTTCCTGTTTTCCGGCCCGACAGGCGTCGGCAAGACCGAAGTGACTCGTCAGCTTGCGCTGATCATGGGCGTCGAGCTGATTCGTTTCGATATGTCCGAATACATGGAACGCCATACAGTGTCGCGCCTGATCGGTGCTCCGCCTGGTTACGTCGGTTTCGATCAGGGCGGCCTGCTAACTGAGGCAGTAATCAAGAATCCACATGCCGTTGTCTTACTCGACGAAATAGAGAAGGCACATCCCGAAGTCTTCAATCTGCTGCTGCAGGTGATGGACCACGGCACATTGACCGACAACAATGGCCGCAAGGCGGACTTCCGGAACATCATCCTGGTAATGACAACGAATGCCGGCGCGCAGGAAATGAGTCGCGCATCGATCGGATTCACCCAGCAGGATCACTCCAGCGATGGCATGGCCATCATCAAGAAGTCGTTCACGCCGGAATTCCGCAACAGGCTGGATGCAATCATTCAGTTCGCATCGCTGGATTCGAATTCTATTGCGCGCGTAGTCGATAAGTTGGTCGTCGAACTTGAAGCGAGACTCGGTTCAAACAATGTCACGCTGGAACTCGACGACGCAGCGCGTAACTGGATCGCGGAACGCGGTTACGATCCCAAGATGGGTGCACGGCCGATGGCGCGGATAATCCAGGAGCAAATCAAGCGGCCGCTGGCCGAAGAGTTGCTATTCGGCAGTCTGGCCGACGGCGGTCACGTCCGCATCTGCGTCGGAGCCGACGGAAACCTGGAATTCATCGCCGAGCCGGCGACCAAAGAGCTGGAACATCTGCCCGAAGAGTAAGGATGGAAATCAGGGGTCGAACCGCTAAGGGGCCTTAGCGGTTCGACCCCTGATTTTATTAGCGACCCCGATAGATGATCCGGCCCTTGCTGAGATCATAGGGTGTCAGCTCTACCGTGACGCTGTCGCCGGTCAATATGCGAATGTAATTCTTGCGCATCTTGCCAGAAATATGCGCTGTAATGAGGTGGCCGTTCTCGAGCTCAACACGAAACGTCGTGTTGGGCAGCGTCTCGGTCACGACGCCTTCCATCTGTAGTGCTTCTTCTTTTGCCACAACTCTGATCTATGCTCTAAAACGCTCGCGAATTGTGCAGAAACCACCGCCTTATTGCAATGCGGGATCGCTGTCCCAACTCAGTAATGTTGCCACCGGCATGCGGTTTTGCGGCCATTCGGCGAATTTCGTCGCGGGGTCGCAGGCACGTTCGAGCAAAGCCGCGAATTCCGACCGGGGCATGAGTATTGCACCGAGACTCGTCAGGTGCGGCGACCCGACCTGACAGTCGAGGATTTCAAATCGGTGGCGGACGAGAGGCCCGCACAGTGCCCACATGGCGATTTTCGAGGCGTTGGATTCCTGGCTGAACATCGATTCGCCGAAGAAGGCCTTGCCGATCGAGACCCCATATAAGCCACCGACGAGCTCGTCGTCCCGCCAGATCTCCACCGAATGCGCCCAACCCTGGCCGTGCAGTGTTGCATATGCCTCGATCATCTCGTCTGTGATCCATGTTCCCTTCTGGCCGACACGATCGGCCGCACAGGCCTCGACGACTGCACTAAAAGCATGGTTGAAACTGAACTCCAGGGCAGAGTTTTGCATGGAGCGACGCAGGCGGCGCGCCACGTGGAAGGAGCCCGGCATCATGACGCAGCGAGGATCTGGAGACCACCAGAGAATCGGCTGGCCGCTGTCAAACCAGGGAAACACGCCTCGGCGGTAGGCGTACAGGAGTCTGTCAGGCGCGAGATTGCCACCCGCTGCCAACAGGCCATCGGGCACGGTAAGCGCTGCAGTTATGTCCGGAAATGCTTCCGGCGGATCATCCTGACTGATCCATGCAATACGTGGCGTGGTCACGACTCCTGCTCCGTTCCGTCCCCTTCTTCGCCGATACGATAAGGCGTATGCGTACCTGCCGCATCCATATAACGATCGATATGCTGGCCCTCTTCACGCAAGTAGCTGCGGATCGCTGCATAGAATTCCGGACGTGCCAGCCAGTGTGCCGACCAGGTCGCTGTGGGCACGAACCCTCTGCTGAGTTTGTGTTCGCCCTGTGTGCCCGGTTCAAATATTTTCTTGTTGTTTGCGATGCAGTACTCGATGCCCTGGTAGTAACAGGTTTCGAAGTGCAGTGAATTGTAATGAGCGTCGCTGCCCCAGTAACGTCCATAAAGGACATTATCACTCTCGTAAAAAACGGCTGCTGCAATTAACGCCTTCTGTCGTTCGGCCAGGACCAGCAGAATCGTCCCGGGCAGGTGCTTCGACACATCGATAAAGAAGTCGAGGTCGAAGTAGGGCATCGAACCGCGCCTGAGAAATGTCACGCTGATAAGTTGATAAACATCTTTCCAAAGTGCGTGATCGGTGTCCTCGCCGTGCAAGCACCGAAAGGTGATTCCGTCTTCCACAACCCGGCGCCGCTCACGTTTCACTTTTTTTCGCTTTGCCGAGTTGAACTTGCGCAGAAAATCATCAAAATCCCGATAGCCCTGGTTGTGCCAGTGGAACTGACAATCCTTGCGCAGTTGCAAGCCGGACTCACGGAGCACGGATAGTTCATCGGGCTCGGGAAACAGCACATGAAATGAGGAACAGTCCGTAT
>JAZFPY010000135.1:0-2882 GCA_036444875.1 Woeseiaceae bacterium
CATCTTTCTGACATTTCGTGGGATGCGACTGGCGAGGAGGCCGTTCGCAACTATAAGAAAGGTCAGGAAATCGAAGCGGCCGTCCTGGCCATTGATTGTGAACGCGAGCGAATCTCGCTCGGCATCAAGCAGCTCGACAAGGACCCGTTTTCAGCCTGGCTTGCCGAGCATCCGAAAAACAGCGTCGTCAAGGGCGTCGTTACCGAAGTGGATGCACGCGGTGCCGTGCTCGATCTCGGCGATGGCGTTACTGGAACCCTGCGGGCCTCTGAACTTGCTCGCGGGCGGGTCGACGACGCGCGCATGATGATCAAAATTGGTGACGCGATCGAAGCCAAGTTCACCAATGTCGACCGGAAAAACCGGAGTGTAGCTTTGTCGATCAAGGCCAAGGAAGTCCACGAGGAAGCAGAGGCCGTCAGCAGCTACAAATCGGAAGTTGAAGCCACTCCTACCGGCACGACGCTTGGGGAACTTCTGAAGGAAAAGATGTCAGGTGGTAGGAAATCGTAAAAAAAGGTAGCCTGGACCGCCAGTCCGGGCTATATTTCTTTTATAATCGGCAGCTTACGCGGAAAAACACCAGAAACAATAAGCGAAGCGTACTATGACAAAAGCAGAACTCATCGAAATGATCGCAAGAAAGCAAAAGCACTTGCCGACGAAAGATGTCGAACTGGCGGTCAAACACTTACTGGATATCATGAGTGATTCCCTGGCCACGGGCAGGCGCATCGAAATTCGGGGCTTCGGGAGTTTTTCGCTGCACTTCCGGCCGCCGCGGATAGGGCGCAATCCGAAGACAGGGGAGGCTGTGGCGCTTTCCGGCAAGTATGTTCCGCATTTCAAGCCGGGCAAGGACCTGCGTGAGCGGGTCAACGCCAGTCGCGATTTCCCGATAAAGAGCTGAGAAGCCGATATTGAGGTAACCCGCCCGGGTGGCCTTTTTCCTCCATCCGGTTACCATATTCCCGGTCAAATCGAATATTCTGCCAGCAGGCGATATACCCTGGCAGCATGGGGAGTGGGCGCATGCTCAAAAGAATAGCGGTATTGGTTTTGTTTCTGATCATACTGGTGATCATGCTTGTCTTTACGAGACTGAATCCCGGGCTGGTTGAGATCGATCTGGCTTTTGGCACAGTTCAGTCGTCTATTCCGCTCGCGTTCACAACGACTTTCGTCATGGGATGGCTGTTCGGCTTATTGTGCACGGCGATCTTCGCTGCCCGGCTCGTCAACGAACGGCGGCAATTGCGCAAAGCGCTGCGCTTGTCGGAATCCGAAACCCACAGCCTGAGAAACCTGCCACTTACTGATGCCGACTGAATCGACTTTTCTGCTTGCAGGACTCTTCTTGCTGCTCGCGGCCGCAGGCTGGGCGCTGGGTCGTTTCAGTGAACGCGACGAAGAAGACAATCCGCCACCGCCATTAAACGTCGACTATTTAAAAGGACTCAATTTTCTTTTGAACGAGCAGACCGACCAGGCTCTTGAGCATTTTCTAAAGATGGTTCGTGTCGACAACAAGACGATCGAAACACACTTTGCACTTGGCAATCTTTTTCGGCGCCGCGGCGAGGTCGACCGGGCGATACGTATTCATCAAAACATCATTGCACGGCCGGATATTGCTGCCGAGCAGCGCGATCAGGCGCTATTCTCGCTCGCCAAGGACTACCTGAAAGCCGGCCTGCTCGACCGCGCGGAGAATCTCTTTATTCGTCTGGCAGAGGGATCCAGACACCAGGTGGAGGCGCTGGAGCGATTGTGCCGGATATACGAGCAGGAGCACGAGTGGCAAAAGGCGATCGATGCCAGTCAGCAGCTTGAAACGTTGAGCGGAAACTCGCTGGAATTGGAGATCACTCACTATTACTGTGAGCTGGCAGAGCAGGCTGCGTCCGAGAACGACTACGCGGCGGCACGGCAGTTCGTCAAAAAGTCCCAGTCGGGGCGTCCCAGAACTCTCAGGGGAGCATTAACCCGAGCAGAAATTGCACGCGACTCTAACGATACAAAAACCGCGTTGCGCCTTTTTCACCGCATTCTCGATGAGCACACCTACCTCATTACGGAGGCATTGCCTGAACTCGTGGAGATCCATGAACGCGAGGGTTCGACCCGTGATCTTGAACGTGGCCTGGAAGCAATGCTCAAGAAGAATCCTGAAATGAAAACCGATGTCGCTTACACGGCGATCGTCAATAACATCGGCGGCATCGGCATCATCGACGAATGCGTCGAGGGATACATGCTCAATGAGCCAACGTTAGGAGAGTTCATCGATCTGCAACACATGCAAAATGACGGGGAAGGCAGAGCGGCGGCATTGAACAAGATCCGATCAGCGCTAAGCAAACTGGCAGAATCCACGCCGCGGTATCAATGCAAAGAGTGTGGCTTCTCGAGCCGCAAGCTTTTGTGGCAATGCCCGAGCTGCAAAGACTGGGAAACACAACGACCGTTCGGACGCGTGCAATTCGACTCGCTGCTGCAGCGAAGCCCGGATAGCCGCTAAAAACCAAAAAAGACATTTCCCTTCGAATTCCCAAAATATGGTGGGGGTCGGCATCGACATTGCTGGCTAAGCTCCAGACCTGTGGCCGTAGGCAGTCGGTAAGGCACGGCCGGAATAACCAAAGCACTCACATGAAGGAGCCAAAAATGAAATCATTGAAACGCGTTTTTTATTTCACCCTTTGCACACTGATCTGGCCGCTCGTCGCCATTGCAGGCCCGGTCAACGTCAATACTGCAGACGCCGAGACCATTTCGGCAGAACTGCAGGGTGTCGGACTCTCGAAAGCGGCGGCAATTGTCGATTATCGGAAGTCCCATGGGCCCTTCAAGTCGATTGACGACCTGACGCTGGTCAAAGG
>JAZFPY010000136.1:0-6050 GCA_036444875.1 Woeseiaceae bacterium
GGTGCCATCGCATTGGGTCACCCGTTGGGGATGTCGGGGGCGCGACTGGTCACAACGGCTGCGTATCAACTGCAGCGAACGGCTGGTCGATACGCGCTTTGCACGATGTGCATCGGCGTGGGGCAGGGGATAGCGATGATCATCGAGCGTGCCTCGTGAAAATGGCTGCCGCCAAAGACCTGAAACAGAACCTGCGCCGACTCGCGGAACGCATCCGCGGCCGGCGAACCATAAAACTGTTTCTGCAAACACCAGTAAGCCGGCAAGTGATACTCGATGCGATAGAAGTTGCACGCTGGGCGCCGAACCATCACGTCACAGAGCCCTGGCATTTCTATCTGCTGGGCGAAAACGCAATGAAGGCAAACATCGAACTCATTCGCCAGATTACGGCTGACAAAAAAGACGTGAAGAGGGCCGATTTCAAGGCAAAAGCGGCGACAGAAATACCCGGCTGGCTCGTTGTCACCTGCAGGAGATCAGAGGACGAGGTGTTACAAAGGGAAGACTACGCGAGCTGCTGCTGTGCGATGCAGAACCTGATGCTGTATTTGTCGGAGGCAGGCGTCGGTTCGAAGTGGGCCACGGGCGCAATTGTCGAGGACGAACGGTTTTTCGACATGCTCGGTGCCGATCAAGAGCAGGAGTTGGTTGTCGGTGTCTTGCGATACGGCTATCCGAAAACCATACCGGTCCAGTCGAGAAAGGATATCAGCGATATCGTTACTGAACTGGAGTAGCCTGAGCACTGCACTTCACTGCTTTGAAGGCATCATGGGTCGGAACTTCAAACAAACAAATTAAGGTCTCGGTTTCGAATGACATCATGGCTGAAAATCGCACTGCGAAAAGACGTCGTGCTGCGGGGATTGAAGGTTGGCGGCATCGTCGGCACGATACTCGTTGCAATCAACCAGGGTGATTTACTATTGGCCGGGACCGTGTCGGTAGAAACGCTGTGGAAAATATCGCTGACGTACTGTGTGCCTTACTGTGTTTCTACCTACGCGAGCGTGTCGGCGATCCGCTCGGCATCAGAATAGCGTGGTGCCGGCACCTTACGCGCGAAAGATTTCGCGTCCGCCTATGAAGAGGTCCGATAGCTCGTTTAGTCCAAGCCAGTAGGTCAATTCCCTGGGGTGACCGATGTTCCATACCGCGACATCGGCACGTTTGCCTGTCTCAAGTGTGCCGCGATCGTGCAGAAGACCCAGGGCGCGAGCAGCCTCTCTTGTCGTCCCGGCAAGACATTCCTCGGGTGTCAGTTTGAAGAGTGATGTTGCAAGATTCATCGCCGATCGAAGCGAGCAAACCGGCGATGTACCGGGATTGCAATCGGTGGCAACGGCAATCGGCACTTGCTCTTCCCTTAATCTGTCGACAGGCGGCAGCTGCGCCTGGCCGAGCGTCAGGAAAGCGCCCGGTAGCAGAACGGCAACACTGCCCGCAGCGGCGAGTGCGGTTACGCCTTCTTTCGACGTGTATTCGAGGTGATCTGCCGACAACGCGTGGAAGCTTGCGGCGAGTTCAGCACCACCGCTGTCGGACAACTGATCCGCATGCAGTTTCACGGGCAGGTTCAGCGACTGAGCCGTTTCGAACAGTCGCGCAATCTGATCTGTTGAAAAAGCAATGCCCTCGCAGTAGGCGTCAACAGCATCGACGAGCCCTTCGTCGACTGCTCGCGGCAGAGCTTCCTCGCATAACATCTCGATGTACTGATCTGCCTTGCCTGTAAATTCCGCCGGTACCGTATGCGCACCTAGAAACGATGTCGACGTCGAAATGCCGGACGATCCTGCCAGCGAACGTGCGACGCGCAGCATCTTGAGCTCGTTTTCGACATCCAGTCCGTACCCTGATTTGATCTCGACTGTTGCCACACCTTCACGGGCAAGCGAATTTAATCGTACGACGGCCGAGTTTGCGAGTTCATCCGAACTGGCGCTGCGTGTTTCATTGACGGTCGACAAAATGCCGCCGCCTGCTTTTGCAATTTCCTCGTACGACACACCCATGAGTCTTTGCTCGAATTCTTCCGCGCGGTTGCCACCGAATACCACATGGGTATGACAGTCAATTAATGCGGGCGTCAGCCATCGGTTTTGGAGCGACAGGGTCCTGCAGTTGATGCCGGAGGGCAGTTCCGATTCCGGCCCAACCCAGGCGATTTTGCCGTCCGCGATGCCGAGTGCGCCATGCTCAATGACACCGTACGCGACATCACTTTCTTGCATCGTCGCGATGCGGGCGTTCGTCAGTAGTAAGTCCCATGAGGGCATAAGCCGTCCTAATTCATATTCACGTAATGGGGGTCTGCGCGGATTGCAATAAACGGTAGCATGCACTAGCCTGTATATACAACCTGCGAGAATTGGTGCATGAGCTCACTTTACGCCAGAAAAGCGTTGCTCCCAAGCGGCTGGGCCGAAGGTGTTCGCTTTGAGATTTCGGCCGGCCGGATCGAGTCCGTGGATCGCGGGGCGAGCTTCGTGGATCGGGGCGCGAGCTTCGTGGACGACGAGTTCGACGCCGGCATGGTAATTCCCGGTATTTGCAACGCCCACAGCCACGCTTTTCAAAGGGCGCTCGTCGGTCGCACCGAGCGGCGCTCACCGGCCGGCGAAGACAATTTCTGGACCTGGCGTCATGAGATGTATCGTCTGGCAAACGCAATCGATCCTGACACGATGAGAGTCATCGCCAGGCAGGTTTATACGGAAATGCTGGCGGCAGGCTATACGACCGTTGCCGAATTTCATTACCTGCATCAAACGGCAGGGGACTCAGGTTCTACTGATGCCATGATCGAAGCGATCATCTCGGCAGCCGAAGAAGCCGGCATCCGCCTGACACTCGTCCCAATTCTCTACGAACGGGCGGGATTCGACAATCCAAAGCCTGACGATGTGCAAGGTCTCTTTGTCAAAGCGTTCGATGACTTTGTCTCTCTTTATGAAGCCGCGAAAGGTCTCGTTGGCGAGCGCAGTACCGTCGGTGTCGGCGTCCACAGTTTGCGGGCCGTGACACAAGAGTCGATCGACCGAATTGCAGAGCTTGCAAGCGCTGAAGGCATTCCCCTGCATATTCACCTTGCCGAGCAGCAACGCGAAGTGGACGATTGTCTCGTGCATTACAAAACGAGGCCTGCACGCTGGTTGCTGGATCGTTGCGACGTCGACACTAACTGGTGTCTGGTGCACGCGACACATCTCGAACCGGACGAGATATCGGCGATCGCCAGGTCCGGCGCAGTCGTCTGTCTTTGTCCAAGCACCGAGGCCAATCTTGGTGACGGCGTTTTCCCGCTGGAGGCGTACCTCAATGAAGGCGGCAGCATTGCCATTGGCTCGGACAGTCACGTCACCATCGACCCGTTCGAAGAGCTGCGCTGGCTTGAGTATGGCCAGCGACTTACCGCACAGTCGCGAAACGTCTCGATAGCTTGTGGCGAGCACACCGGTTACGCACTTATTAACCGGGTTGCGACCGGTGGGCCCCGGGCCTGCGGTCAGGAGACAGGCAGACTCGAACCGGGCGCCATGGCTGATCTCCTTGTGCTCGATGACACAGACCCGATGCTCCTCGGTCATGAAGCAGACACACTGTTGGATGCCCTTGTCTTTGCTGGGTACCGTGTGCCGGTCGAGCGTGTCATGGTCCACGGCGAATGGCGGGTCCTCGAAGGTCGACATGTCAGTGCGGACAGCGCGCGCAAGGATTTCGGGCGCGTCGTCGAGGCGCTCCGGACAACGGGGGCAGGCACTCGATGACGTCTCAGGAGAAGCCCCGCTATCAGCAGCTGAAGGAGATGATCATCGGCCGAATCATGTCGGGCGAGCTTCAGCCGCGCGACCGCGTGCCCTCCGAAAATGAACTCGTCAATGCGATGAATGTATCGCGCATGACAGCCAACCGCGCTTTGCGGGAACTAACGGATGAAGGATACGTTGATCGTGTCGCCGGAATTGGCACCTTTGTGACGGATCTGAAAGCCGCATCGCATGTTCTTGAAGTTCGAAATATCGCCGATGAAATCGAGCGACGAGGACACACATACTCGGCGATCGTCCACAAACAGGAACGTCGGCACGCAAGCGCTGAAATCCGGGAAGCACTGCAGGCGGCGGCAGGTAGCGACGTATTTCACGTGTTGGTCGTGCACCGGGAAAACGGCGTGCCGATTCAACTTGAAGACCGTTATGTCGTCGAAGAATTTGCGCCCGATTGTCTCCAGCAGGATTTCACGAAAATCACGCCAAGCGCGTGGCTGAGCGGAATCTCGCCGCTGCAGGAAGCTGAGCATGTTGTCCGCGCAACGATGCCGGGCAAGGCCGTCCGCGAACGCCTGGGGATAGACGATCAGGAACCCTGCCTGCTCGTACTCCGGCGCACCTGGGCACACGGCAGACCGGTCAGCTTCGCCCGCTTGCACCATCCGGGCAGCCGCTTCGAACTTACGGGGCACTATGCACCGCCGGGAACAAAGAAGAGCAATCCAACAACAGCCGATGTCATCGAGCTGGGGAAATTACAGAAATGAACAAAACGACAAGGCGTACGATAAAGGCGCCGACCGGAACAAAACTGCGGGCAAAAAGCTGGCTTACGGAAGCGCCGTTGCGAATGATCATGAATAACCTCGATCCGGATGTTGCCGAGCGCCCGGAAGAGCTTGTCGTATATGGCGGCATTGGTAAGGCAGCGAGAAACTGGGAATGTTTTGATGCGATCGTCAAATCACTGAGCGAACTCGAAGACAACCAGACGCTTCTGGTGCAATCCGGAAAACCAGTCGGCGTATTCGAGACGCACAAAGATGCGCCGCGCGTCCTGATCGCGAATTCCAATCTCGTCCCGGCATGGGCCAACTGGGAAAAGTTTCGCGAGCTCGACAGGAAGGGGCTGATGATGTTCGGCCAGATGACAGCCGGTTCGTGGATTTACATCGGCAGTCAGGGAATCGTGCAGGGCACGTACGAGACCTTCGCCGAGATGGGCCGACAACATTACGGTGGCGATCTCGCAGGCAAGTGGATACTGACCGCGGGGCTCGGAGGGATGGGGGGCGCTCAACCGCTGGCCGCAACAATGGCGGGCGCGTCGATGCTTGCTGTCGAATGCCAGTCCGACCGCATCCAAATGCGTTTGCGCTCGGGATATCTCGATACGTCGGCCGACAAGCTTGACGATGCACTGGCGATCCTCGAGCAGGCTGTTCAAGAAAAAAAAGCGGTTTCGGTAGCTGTCCTGGGTAACGCGGCGGAGATCCTGCCCGAACTGGTAAAGCGAGGCATAAAGCCCGACGCCGTTACAGATCAGACATCGGCGCACGATCCTGCGAACGGCTATTTGCCGGCAGGCTGGACCGTCGAAGAGTGGGAGGAGCGCCGCGAGACCGATCCCGACGCAGTTGTGGCAGCGGCGGTCAAATCGATGGCAGTGCATGTCAAGGCAATGCTCGAGTTTCACAAGCAGGGAATCCCGACTTTCGATTACGGCAACAATATCCGGCAAGTTGCGTTCGACGAGGGCGTGGAAGACGCGTTCGATTTCCCGGGCTTCGTGCCGGCTTATGTGCGGCCATTATTTTGCAAAGGTATTGGTCCGTTCCGCTGGGTCGCGTTATCGGGCGATCCCGACGATATTTACAAGACAGACGCGAAGGTCAAAGAGCTGATTCCCGATGATGCGCGCCTGCACAATTGGCTCGATGCGGCCCGGGACAGGATTCATTTTCAGGGTTTACCGGCCAGAATCTGCTGGGTAGGGCTCGGGGAGCGGGACCGGCTCGGCCTTGCATTCAACGAGATGGTCAGAAGCGGCGAACTCAAGGCCCCGGTCGTGATCGGCCGCGATCACCTCGACAGCGGTTCCGTTGCCAGCCCGAATCGTGAAACAGAAGCCATGCGTGATGGTTCGGACGCAGTTTCCGATTGGCCGATGCTGAATGCGTTGCTGAACACGGCCAGTGGCGCGACCTGGGTATCGCTGCACCACGGCGGTGGCGTCGGCATGGGGTATTCGCAACACGCCGGCCTGGTCATCGT
>JAZFPY010000137.1:0-10101 GCA_036444875.1 Woeseiaceae bacterium
GTCAAGAACGACAACAGCCGTCAGCCGTTCGATGAGTCGAAAGTCCGCAATAGTATGCGGCGCGCGCTCGAGAAAAGGCCTGTGCCGTCGGACGAGTTCGAACAGGCTGTTGGCAAGCTGGTACACAAACTCCGCACAATGGGCGAGCGCGAAGTCCCGTCCCGCCTGGTCGGCGAACTCGTCATGGAAGAGCTGCGCAGTCTCGACGAAGTCGCATACGTCAGATTTGCCTCTGTCTATCGCAGCTTTCAGGACGTTACCGAGTTTCAGGAAGAAATAAAACGCCTTCAGGAAATATCCGACGCGACTGCCAGTCGCGAGCAAATGTCGCTGTTGCCGGAGTTGCCGGGCAAAAAGCGCTGACCGGGCCATGACTGACTTCTCACCAGCCGACTGCGAATTTATGGCGCGTGCGCTAGCTTTGGCGCGTCGCGGAATCTACACAGCACATCCCAATCCGCGAGTCGGTTGCGTCATTGTTCGTGATGGCAGCATCGTCGGGGAAGGTTGGCACCGAAAAACCGGTGAAGCCCATGCAGAGGTAAGCGCGTTGCAGAATGCACGCGCTGCCGCCAAAGGCGCGCGCGCATACGTCACGCTGGAGCCCTGTGCGCATCATGGAAAAACAGCACCCTGTTCCGAGGCGCTGATCAAAGCCGGGATCTCCGAAGTGGTCGTTGCGATGCAAGATCCGTTTCATGAAGTGAACGGCGATGGGCTGACCTCTCTCAAAGAAGCGGGCATTGCCATACGCGTTGGCCTGATGAGTGAAGACGCGATGCGACTCAACGAAGGATTTGTCTCCCGCGTAAGGCGAAAACGACCCTTCGTCAGGCTGAAGACAGCGGCAAGCCTGGACGGTTGCACGGCCATGGAAAACGGTAAGAGCCAGTGGATCACTGGTCCTGAGGCGAGAGCCGACGTGCAGCGTTTGCGGGCGTCATGTGGAGCCGTTCTGACGGGTATCGGTACTGTGCTTGCGGACGATCCGTCTTTGACTGTACGCGACGAAAGTCTGGCAAATGAGGGCATGCAGCCGCTGCGCGTCATTCTGGACAGCAAGTTGCGCATGCCGCTATCGGCGCGCATGCTGCAGCTGCCAGGGAAAACGGCAGTATTCTGTATCGATGACGACAACAGGTCAGCGCTCGAGAAGGCGGGTGCATCCATATATGTTGTGCCAGGGCAGGACAACAGGGCCGATCTGACCTCGGTGCTCGCGAAGCTTGCCGAGCTTGAAGTAAATGACGTGCTCGCAGAGGCAGGGCACACACTGGCCGGCAGTCTGCTGGCCGCGGGGCTGGTGGACGAGCTTGTCATTTATCAATCGCCCCATATCATGGGGAGCCAGACACAGGGCATGTTCAGTACGCCTGCCTGGCAGGATATGAGACAGCGCCTGCAACTCGATATTATCGATGTTCGACGCGTCGGAGCCGACACCAGAATCACGGCCCGGCCACTGTCTGACAGCGAAGCATAGTCAGGTCCTTATGTTTACCGGAATCGTCAAAGCCAAGGGTAGGATCCGCTCCCTAAAAAAGCAGGGCGGGGACCTGCGCATGACAGTCGAGTCGAAGGGCCTCGACTGGTCAGCATTCGAAATCGGCGAGAGCATCTCGGTAAACGGCGTTTGCTTGACGGCCGCGGTGCTGCATACGGGCGGTTTTGATGCCGACATATCGGCCGAAACGATGAATGTGACGGCCCTTGCGGGACTCACCACGGGTAGCGCGGTTAATCTCGAACCCTCGATGAGCCTCGGTGAAAGACTCGGCGGACATCTTGTCAGCGGCCATGTCGATTGTGTGGGCACTGTAAGAGTTCGCGAGACCGATGCCCGCTCGGTTAGACTGAAAATTGAATTGCCAAAGGAATACAGCCGCTACCTGGCAAAGAAGGGTTCCGTCTGTGTTGACGGGGTCGGCCTTACCATCAATGAGGTATCAGCTTGTATGTTTGAAGTGAATATCATTCCTCATACTGCCGAAGAAACGATCATCGGTGATTACTCCGTTGGCACGGCGGTCAATATCGAAGTGGACCTCCTGGCCCGGTATATTGAACGTCTGCATGCACGTGACGGCGACGCAGAAGTCGGCGCCGGTATTTCAAAAGACTTCCTGAAGGCACATGGCTATGCGTGACAAACCGACACTACACCCACGGGCATCTGCGTTTACCGATATTGAGGACATCATTGCTGATATTCGCGCCGGAAAAATGGTCATCATGGTCGACGACGAGAATCGTGAGAATGAAGGCGACCTGCTCATGGCCGCCGAAAAAGTTCGACCGGAAAACATCAATTACATGGCCCGTTACGGGCGCGGGCTGATTTGCCTGACACTTTCGCGAGAGCGTTGCGCACAACTTCGTATTCCGTTGATGGTTCACGAGACGGACGAACACCACGCAACAAATTTCACCATTTCAATAGAAGCGGCGGAAGGCATAACAACCGGCATCTCCGCACATGACAGGGCCAAGACTGTGCAGGTTGCCGTTGCGCCCGATGCGAAACCGGACGACCTGAAACAGCCCGGACATATTTTTCCGGTCGTGGCACAACCGGGCGGCGTGTTGGCGCGGGCGGGGCATACTGAGGCAGGCTGCGATCTGACGCGCCTGGCGGGTTTCGAGTCGGCGGCAGTCATTGTTGAGATTTTGAATGAAGACGGCAGCATGGCGCGTCGGCCGGATCTTGAAAAATTCGCTCGCAAGCACAGCATAAAGATTGGCACGATTGCCGATCTGATCCGTTATCGGCTGGAGAAAGAACGCTACGTCGAACGTATTGACAAGAGGCCGGTCCAGACGGCTCACGGCGACTTCACCTTGTACTGCTACGACGATCACCTGAATCAGACAATTCATCTTGCCTTGGTGAAAGGTGATGTCCAGGGGAGTACCGAACCGTTGGTGCGTGTTCACCTGCAGGATACGCTCGGCGATGTCCTGGGGATTCAGAGCCCTGCGCTGGGTTGGCCGATGGATAGCGTGATCGAGAGAATCTCAAGAGAGGATGTCGGCGTCATCGTCATGCTTAGAGATCAGCAATCGTCGCGCGAATTGATGGACGTGGTCGGCAGCTTGTCCGAAGTAACGGATGACCTCGAAAGCCGGCGAAGCGGTGACGAGGTCCTCCGGACTTACGGCGTGGGTGCACAAATCCTGAAGGACCTCGGCGTGCAACGCATGCGCGTGCTGTCGGCGCCGAAGCAAATGTATGCAATCTCAGGCTTTGATCTGGAAATTACGGAGTACGTCGAAAAATAACGGTCAATAATTGGCGAAAAAGAAAATGGACAAAGTAAAAATAATCGAAGGCGACCTTGTTGCGAGGGATGCGCGGTTCATAATTGTCGCCTCGCGATTCAACGACTTCATTGTTGACTCATTAATCAAGGGTGCCGTCGGCTGTTTGTGCCGGCATGGTGTCAACGAGACGGATATCGAACTCATACGCGTACCGGGCTCGTATGAAATGCCGTTGGCCTTGGAAAAGGTGGCTATACAGCGCCGCTGCGATGGCATCGTGGCGCTTGGCGCAGTGATACGCGGTGCGACGCCACATTTCGAATACGTCGCTGGTGAATGCACGCGCGGCATCGCCGCGGTCAGTCGTCAGCATGGCATGCCGATCGGAGTCGGTGTTCTGACAACTGACACGATCGAACAGGCTATTGAGCGTGCCGGTACCAAGGCCGGCAACAAAGGCGAACAAGCTGCGCTGGCGGTCATCGAAATGGTCAACCTGCTGCGCATGCTGGATTAAGCAAATCAGGTTTTTGCGCGCCAGTAGCCCGGATGATTTACCACTATGGAATGCCGTCCCTTGCGCTCTCTCCTGGTCTTTGATCGTCCGAGGAGTTTTCTGCCGGACATACACAGGCTTTTGCCACTCACTCGGAAAATCGCTCAGTCAAGCAAATTCCTGGCCGATCTCGCGAAGCAATTGATCAAACATGCGGGCAGGGTGCGGCGAGGAGATGAAAATGGGCAAGGCTGATTCGGCAGGTGCGCGCAGCCGCGCTCGAGAGTTGATACTGCAGGCCCTTTACCAGAAACTGCTGACCGGCCATGACTGTGCGGAATTGCTGAGGCAGTTCAGGGACGGCGACCATTATCAGTGCGCAGATCAGCAATACTTCGACGAAATACTGCCGGCAATCTGCGAAGGACAGGCTGCACTCGAAGAGAAAATTGCCGAGTTCACCGACCGGCCGCTGTCGCAACTCGATCCTGTCGAAATGGCCATCCTGTTGCTCGGCTTTTTCGAACTTGTGGAAAGGACGGACGTGCCTTACCGGGTCGTGATTAACGAGTCGGTCAACCTCGCAAAGCGCTTCGGTGCAGAGGACGGGTACAAGTACATCAATGCGTTGCTCGACAAGGCAGCTGACAAACTGCGTCCGGCAGAGACATCCGGATCAGCCCAGTAGGAGGAATCTTCCGCGGTGGATGAGTTTGCATTGATTCGGCGTTATTTCGACCGGCCAGTGAAAGATGACAGCGTACGGCTGGGTATCGGCGATGACGGCGCTGTTATCGTGCCGGATCCCGGCCGCGAACTGATCAGCGTCGTCGATACTATTGTCGCGGGCGTTCACTATCCTCTCGACCTCCCGCCATTCGACGTCGGATATCGTTCGGTTGCCATTAATCTCTCGGACATTGCGGCCATGGGGGGAAGGCCTCGATGGATGACGCTGGCGCTCAGTATTCCGCAAGCCGACAGGGGTTGGCTGGCGCTGTTTGCGGAGGGCCTGTTTACCGCGGCGGCCGAGGCCAAGGTATCCCTCATCGGTGGCGATACGACTCGCGGCGAGACAACTGTCATCAGCGTGCAACTACTGGGCGACATCGATCCGCATGACCTTATCAAGAGATCCGGCGCTGGCCCGGGCGACAGCATCTTTGTTACGGGAACACCGGGCGATGCAGCCGCCGGTCTCTCACTGCTCAAGAGCGGCTCCGATCAGACGGGCGAAAGCGAATATCTCATCGGTCGATTTGTGCGACCGAGCGTGCGACTCGCATTTGCCTCGTCAATCACAAGACTTGCCAGTGCCGCAATCGACTTGTCGGACGGTTTGTATGCGGATCTGCAAAAGCTTCTGATGGCAAGCAAGGCAGGCGCAAAACTGGAGCTTTCGCAGTTGCCGTTTTCCGCAGAGATTCTTGCCAAATTTGATTACGACGAAGCGATAAAATTCGCGCTCGCCGGCGGCGATGATTACGAGCTTTGTTTCACGGTGCCTCGATCCAAAGATGCCGAAATTCATGCCGTTGCGAAAAAAAATCAGGTGCAGGTGACGTGTATCGGGGAGGTCGTATCGGGTGACGGCATCGAGTGCACCAAAGACGGTGTACCTTTCGCGTACACAGATTCTGGTTACCGGCATTTCTGAAAGCTTGGGAGCCCAAAAAAATGGCAGTTGTCGACGCAGAAATCAGGCGAAAAGTTCTACGTGATCCGGTGAACCTGCTGGCATTCGGTTTGGGAACCGGACTGTCGCCGATCGCACCGGGCACCATGGGGTCTCTCGTCGGTGTGGCACTGGCCTGGACCACCCTGGCCCTGCCGCTTGAATCACGCCTGATGGTCGCCGTCGCCCTGATACTGGGCGGTATCTGGCTGTGCGGCGAGAGCGCTCGGCGCATTGGTGTGCACGACCACCCAGGTATTGTCTGGGACGAGATCGCCGGGATCTATCTGGTGCTCCTGGCCGCACCCTCGACAACAATGTCCTGGGCCTTGGGATTCGGGCTGTTCAGGCTCTTTGACATCTGGAAGCCCTGGCCGATTCGCGACCTGGATCACAGACTGAAAGGCGGCCTCGGAATTATGCTGGATGACCTTGTTGCCGCTCTGTACGCCGCATTATTACTGGTGTTCTCGGGGTGGCTGATGTTCTGAATAGTTGAGAACACATGGCCCGTTCCGTAACAGAACTGCAGCAACCTTCTGACGCCCCCGCGAAAATCGGCAAGTACGTCATTATCAACAAAGTCGGTAAGGGAAGCACTGGTACGGTCTATCTCTCACACGACCCCTACTACCGCCGCGACGTTGCGATCAAGGTCTATAACATCGAGGAAGATTCCGATCCCGACCGTGCCAAGGTGTCCCGCAAGATGTTCTACAACGAAGCTCACATGGTGGGCATGTTGCAACACCCGAACATCATGCCGATTTACGACGCGGGCGAAGAAGGTGGCAAATACTACGTCGTTACCGAACATGTTCAGGGTGCACGCACACTGGCAGCCTACTGCCGCCCGGACAATCTGCTGCGTGTCGACGATGTCGTAGAAATAATTTACAAATGCGCCAAGGCGCTGCATTACTCACACGGCAGAGGCGTCATTCACCGCGACATCAAACCGAGTAACGTGATGCTGACGATCGATAACGACGTGAGGATCATCGACTTCGGCATCGCGATTTGCAATGACTCGGATATTTCGCGTATTGAAGGCATCGCCGGATCGCCGAGTTACATGTCACCTGAACAAGTGCAGTCGGAGGAACTGACACCTCGATCGGACCTCTACTCACTTGGTGCCGTGCTGTATGAACTGCTGACCGGTTTCCGGCCGTTCCGCGCGGATAATCTGTCGAAGTTGTTGCATCAGATCGTTTATGCAACACCACCACCGGTTCACACTTACCGCGATGACATTCCGGAAGAGCTCGAGAATGTCGTGGTGATGTCCATGCAAAAAGATCCGGACAAACGCTGCGCGAGCGGTGCCGCAATGGCCGCCGACCTGACACGCGTCTATCAGGATCTCCGGACTAAATATGACAGCCTCGACAACCAGGAACACTTCGATTTGTTGCGCACGCTCACCTTTTTCCATGAATTCTCGCATGCCGAAATCTGGGAAGTGCTTCGAGCCAGTGACTGGCATGAGTACAAAGACGGCGAGGACATCGTCCGCGAAGGTGAGATGGATGACCGTTTCTACATTATCGTTTCCGGACAAGCCGCCGTGGAAGCTAATGGCAGAGGTCTCGGTATGCTCAAGAGCGGAGCTTGTTTTGGTGAGACCAGTTACGTCCGCGGCGCAAAACGAACTGCATCTATCAGAGCCAACGGCCCGGTCACTATTCTCAGAGTCAGCTCAACCCTGATGGAGCAGGTCTCCTCCTCCTGCCAGTTACGTTTCAACAAAGTCTTCCTGCGCTCGCTGATTACCCGCCTCCAGGGAGACGGCAGCTCCAATAATTAAAAGAATGGTGCCGGGCACCAGACTCCTACGCTTTCTTACCTGTCAGTGTTGGTTACAATGCGGAACCTGATTCGACGCAGTGACAGGCGTGAGGTCATGCCGAGTACCGAACAACTTGATCAAAGCGCACCCGCCAGGACGCTGGACCGCGACAGCATTCCGAATCTCGACTTGCGGGGCTTGTTCACTGACGACGATGTGCTGCGCTCGATGCTGGTTGAGCAGATCCGGAGTGCCTGCCTCGAAACCGGCTTCTTCTATGTCCACAATACCTGTGTCGTTGATGACGCTGTGCAGAAGGCTTTGGCGGCAGCGCGGACATTCTTCGCTTTGGCCGACGACAGCCTGATCAAACTGGATGTTCACAATGAGCAAGCGAGCGGCCTCAAAGGCTGGACACCAATCTTTGGCGAGCCCGCCTATCAAAAAGACACGGTTGCCCATGTTGAATCTTTCGATATCGGCCAGGAATTGACATCGGATCGATACCGGAGCCTGGCGATAGAACCAAATATCTGGCCGGATGTTCCAGGGTTCCGCGCCGCGATTCTTGACTACTATGAGCAGACCACCCGGCTGGGCAGGGCATTGAGTGAGGTCTTCGCAGAGATACTGGGCGTCGAGCGAAACTTCATTAACGAACGCAGCCGCGAAAAGGCACCACGCACGATGCGCCTGCTGCATTACCCGGCCAACGACGCACCGGTCGATAAACGCAATGTCGGTATCGCAGCCCATACCGATTTCGAGTGTTTCACGATCATGAACCAGACTGCAACGGGACTCGAACTGACCGATGTCAACGGACCCTGGTGCGAGGCACCATCAGATATTGGTGCCTTCACAGTCGTCCTCGGTGACATGATGGAGCGATTTTCCAACGGCTGGCTGAAGGCGACCGGGCATCGCGTCGTCAACACGCCGTGGACACGGTACTCGATGATCCTGTTTTTCGCGGTAGACGGAGACTACACGGTCGCACCGCTGCCCCGGTTCATCAGTGCGGAAAATCCGGCGCGATACGACCCTGTTACACAGGGCGAACATATCGCACGGGAGCTGGAGCGATCCAACGCATACCGGCAGCCAGCATCGAGCCGGTAGGGGAATGGTGCCCGGCACCGGATCAATCTAGTCCTCGGGCTCGAACGCCTCGAGCGACTCCTCGCCGCCCGCACTCTTCAGGAGGATCTGGACTTTCTGTTCGGCTTCCTTGAGGGCTGCCTGGCAGCTCCGCGTGAGCTTGATGCCTTCCTCGAATTTCTTCATGGCCTTGTCGAGCGGCAGCTCGCCACCTTCTAGTTCGTCGACGAGAGATTCGAGGTCGGCAAGGGCTTTTTCGAGATTGACGGGTTTGCTGGCAGTCATCTATCCGGGTATTTCGATGTCGTAGAGGAGAGCGCGCTACGCTACCTCGCTGCCACAACAGCGTCAATCAAGTCTTTATTGACAATACCGGTTCTCGGGCTTACAGTGTGCGTCCGTTTAGACTTAGTCTAAGTTGGAATGAGGCCTATTGTTGAGAGGAGCGATTCATGTCATTGAAGGGCAGCAAGACCGAACAGAACCTGAAAGACGCGTTTTCCGGCGAATCACAGGCAAACCGGCGCTATTTGTATTTCGCGGCCAAAGCCGACGTCGAAGGATACAACGACGTTTCCGCTGTATTTCGCTCAACGGCGGAAGGCGAGACCGGGCATGCGCATGGCCACCTCGAGTATCTCGAGGAGGTCGGTGACCCCGCGACCGGGCTGCCGATCGGTGCGACCTCGGACAACCTGGCTGCGGCAATCGCCGGTGAGACACACGAGTACACGGATATGTATCCGGGCATGGCCAAGTCGGCGCGCGACGAGGGCTTCGAAGAGATTGCCGACTGGTTCGAGACGCTCGCCAAAGCAGAGCGTTCACACGCGAACCGCTTCCAGAAAGCACTGGATACACTGGACGAATAAAATTGCTGCGTGACGTCGGCTGGACTCATTACGCGGCCGACGTTGTGTCTGGCACCTGCATTCGGCCATGAGCAATCCGACTGATCATCGCGAGGGCAGCCTCGAAGCCCCAACACGACATCCTGTCGCCTGGCAGGCTGATGATTTTTACGATGGCGAAGCGCTCGACAAGGAACTCGAGCGCGTCTTCGATATCTGTCACGGCTGCCGCCGCTGCTTTAATCTCTGTCATGCATTTCCGACACTGTTTGATGCCGTTGACGAATCCCCCAGCGGTGAAGTCGACACTGTCCCCAAAGAAGTCTTCTGGGAAGTTGTTGACCATTGCTACCTGTGTGACATGTGTTACATGACCAAGTGTCCGTATGTTCCACCGCATCCCTGGAACGTCGATTTCCCGCACCTGATGCTGCGAGCGAAGGCCAAGCGGTTTCGAGATCAGGGCGCGTCGAGACGAGATCGGCTCCTGGCTGCCACTGATACGGTCGGGAAGCTCGCAGGTATCCCTGTCGTCGTACAGGCTGTGAATGCGACCAACCGCAGCAAGACCGGGCGATATGTGCTCGAAAAAACCCTGGGCGTACATCGCGATGCACCGATTCCGCGTTATTACTCGAATACAGCTCGCAAACGACTGACGCGTAAGCAAGGAGCGAACGGTGAGCAGGCTCAGGCAACGGCGACCACGCGTGGCAAGGTGGTTTTGTTCACGACCTGTTACGGCAACCGCAATATGCCCTCGCTCAATGAGGACCTCGTTGCCGTCTTCGAACACAACGGCATCCCCGTTACACTGGCTGAGCAGGAGGTCTGCTGTGGCATGCCGAAGTTCGAACTCGGGGACCTGGAGGCTGTCGCCCGTTCGAAAGATGCAAACATTCCGATTCTGGCCTCCTGGGTGGAT
>JAZFPY010000138.1:0-4195 GCA_036444875.1 Woeseiaceae bacterium
CTGGCCGGTGCCGGCTCGGCCGGCGTTGAGCGGGCGATGTCTTTACTCAAGGCCGAGATCGAACGCGACATGATCCTGATGGGCTGTCGATCAATATCTGAATTAAGGCCGTCGATGCTGGCATCCCGTTCCTGAATCGATCAGATCTCAGGCCGAAATCTAACTTTGTACGACAACATCCTCTAGCTGCCTGCCGGTCATACGCTTGTACAGGCGATAGGCCGGTACGATGATTCTCAGTGGGCCTCTAATTTGCATTTCTTCACGGAAGGCCGGGCGTAACAACAAATGCTGGTAATACGACAGGAGATAGGGGTGCCGCGACAAGTCGTAGCGGAGGACTTTGAGCCGGTGAATCGTCGTAAACCAGGCAATATCCAGCACGGATATGCGATCTCCATGTAGCCACTCGCGGTTTTGCAGGCGGTCTTCGAGCCGCCTCAGTGCGTTGCGGTGCGCCGCGAATGACTGGATGAGTGTCTCAGGGGACAGGCCATGGTCCGCGGCGCTTTGCCACCAGGCGATTTCCATATCCCGGCTCAGGTCGGGAGGGCCGTTTTTCCTGTATGCATCCAGTACCTTCCGGTTTTTCAGATACATTGCCTGAGGTGCCATGAACTTGACCGTTAACGCCCGTGTGCCAAGTCGAAGGCTGGACTGAAAAGCCAGTTCCTCTTTGACAGTGGCACGCGCCTCGGCATCCTCGGGAAAGAACGATGCCTGTTTGGAGGGCAGCTGGTCGACCTGCCCCATGATGTCATTGCTTTCCACATGCACGACACCGTCGAGCACGAGCACCGGCACCACCCCGCGTGGATTTATGCTCAGAAACCAGGACGTAACATGCTGACGTTTCCGGAGGTCAACGTGATGAGATTCCCAGGCTATGTTTTTCTCGTTCAGGAGAATGCGGACTTGCTGTGAGCACGACGAAGCGTCGAAGTGAAGAAGGTGAACCCCCTGCCAGTTTTTGACTTCTTTGTTCGTGACCTGGGCGTCGTCCAGTTGCATGGGAACCCTTCCGGCGAGTTGTGGTTTATAGAGTATAAGCGCAGCGGAGACGCCTGTGCCACGCGTACCGGATGTGGAGGAAGTGCTGGCAGGTCGTATCGGTGGTGCGTTTTGCCCTCAAATCCTGAGGCTTGCTCAATTACATGCACAAGTTGATCCAAACTTGCATGGCAAATAATGGGTTTGTGGGTGCAATTGCGGGTAAGATGTCGGCTGCTCTGCCGAGAGGCGGGCGATACATAAGCGTCGGCTGCGGCTGGCGAGTTTCAATATGAGGTAGTTATGTCAGGCGAAAGAGTTGAAGGAACCGTCAAATGGTTCAACGACGACAAGGGATTCGGCTTTATTGAGCGCGAAGATGGCCCGGATGTTTTCGTGCATCACACCGCGATCCAGATGGAAGGATTCAAGTCACTGAAGGAAGGCCAAAAAGTCACGATGGAAGTGACTCAGGGACAGAAAGGACCACAGGCGGAAAACGTACTCTCCGACTGAGTAGTTAGTCCGGCGCCGATCAGGAGTTTCGGCGCATAGAGGTCAGTCTAGAAACGGCAGCGGCGGAGCATCGACCAAGGCCGGGAAAAAAGCCAGCCCGGTCGCTGTCAGAATAGCTTGCGATGTTTGTATAAGTATTGCGCATGCGGTTCG
Source organism: Woeseiaceae bacterium (assembly GCA_036444875.1). GTDB lineage: Bacteria > Pseudomonadota > Gammaproteobacteria > Steroidobacterales > Woeseiaceae > JACZWL01. Next base: position 1,660 of record JAZFPY010000138.1, read on the forward strand.
CTGCGCCCGGGTTTTTTCGATAACGCTCCCGACCATTCATATCATTTACAGGCCCCCCCCTCATTTTGTTGATGCCATCGTTGTCGCAACGATATGCGTCCTATTGTTCGGATGCGAACAACCCGCAGAAGAGGCAGCATCGGCGCCGGGCATCAGCACGCAGGCGCCCGCCTTCGTTGGTACCGAGGTGTGTGCCGGTTGCCATGCAAAACAGTTCGCAGACTGGCAGGGCTCTCACCACGACCTTGCGATGCAGCAGGCGAATCAGCACACGGTCCTGGGCGATTTTGACGGTAGCGAATTCAAGCACTTCGACGTAACAAGCACTTTCTTTCGCCGTGACGGCAAGTACTGGGTCCGCACAGACAATGCGGACGGTGAACAAGAGGACTTCGAAGTCAGGTACGTTTACGGGGTAACGCCATTGCAGCAGTATCTCGTTGAGTTTCCGGACGGCCGTCTGCAGGTCCTGGCGACTACCTGGGATGCGCGACCGCGCGACGAAGGCGGTCAGCGCTGGTTTCACATTTACGACGATGAATTGATAACGCATACCGATCAGCTGCACTGGACCAGACGCGAGCAAAACTGGAATTACATGTGTGCTGAATGTCACAGCACGAAACTCGAAAAAAATTACTCCAGCAGCACGGATTCGTTCGACACCACATGGTTCGAGATCAATGTCGCCTGCGAAGCGTGTCACGGGCCCGGTTCGCAGCATATAGAGCTCGCAGAATCAGGGATCCACGAGTCGGGTACAGGCTTTGGCGTCGAGTTGGACGATGCCGGGACGGCTGTGTGGCAAATGAATGTGGCAACCGGGACTGCGGAGCGTAGTGAGCCTCCAACGAACCCGCTTGCGCAGCCGGAGGCCTGCGGCCGCTGTCATTCGAGGCGGGGTGTGATAACGCCGGACTATCAGTTTGGCAGGCCCCTGACCGACACACACTTGCCGTCTCTGCTCGATGAAGGCCTTTACTATCCCGACGGACAGATTCTGGAGGAGGTCTATGTCTATGCATCGTTCCTGCAGAGCAAGATGTACCGGGCGGGTGTCACCTGCACCGATTGTCACGATCCGCACACGGCGAGACTCAAAACCACGGGAAAACACAGCAACGTTTGTGCGACCTGCCATTTGCCGGCGAAGTTCAACTCGCCCGAGCACCATCATCACTCACAGAACGACGTCGAGTGTGTCGATTGCCACATGCCGTCAACTAATTACATGGTGGTCGATCCGCGGCGCGACCACAGCTTTCGCATACCGAGGCCTGAACTCACGATCAACACAGGTTCACCGAATACGTGCACAGAGTGCCACAGCGACGAAGACGCTCGCTGGGCCGCAACTGCGGTAGATGCCTGGTATGGCAGGCAAGCAGACAAGGCAGCCCATTTCGCCGAAGCAATTCATTCCGGCAGGTTGGGCAGCCTGGGCGCCAACACGCAATTGATCGGGGTCATCAGCGACGACGATATCTCAGGCATTGTGCGAGCGACGGCACTGACGCTATTGGCTGTGCCATTCGCCGATGATGTTGCAGCAGTCATAAAACGCGAATTATCCAATGCCGATCCATTGATCAGAATAGCTGCGCTACGCGCACTCGAAGGTGTTCTGCCGGAGTACCGTGCGCAGTGGGCCGCATCCCTGTTAGGTGATCCGATCAGGGCAGTCCGCCTACAGGCCGCCAGGACGCTCTCGCCGGCGCGCGCCACGTTGCGGCAGAGGGATCAGGAGCAATTCAAAAAGGCGGAACTGGAATACATCAATGCGCAACTCGCGATTGCCGAAAGACCGGAGTCACATATGAATCTCGGCAACGTGTATGCGGAGGGCGGAGACGCGGCAAAAGCCGAGGAATCCTATCTTTTTGCGCTGCAGATGGAGCCGCGTGCCATTGGCGCGCGCGTAAATCTCGCCGACCTGTACCGTCAGCATCGACGTGATGCCGATGCGGAACAATTGCTACGTGATGGAATTGCACTCGATGATCAAAGCGCGGTATTGCACCATACGATGGGTCTGGTGCTGGTGCGAGCCAGAAAGCCGGAAGCGGCCTTGGTCGAACTTGCTCGCGCAGCCGATCTCGACACGGAAAACAGCCGATATGTCCATGTTTACGCGGTTGCGCTCAATTCACTCGGCGAGCCGCAAAAGGCCATCGAGGTGCTCGAGAAGGCTCGCGAGACTTTCCCGGCTGACTACGATATTTCCTGGACGCTGGCAACGATGTATCGGGACGTGGGCAGAATGACAGATGCGAAAGCAGCGGCCAAACGCCTTGCGAGTCAGTTTCCGGACGATCAGAACATTCGCTCACTGCTTGAGTCCTTATAGACCGGTTACCTCCGTCAATATGCGCGGAAATGCGAGGACCCTTGCTCAACTGGAGGAGTCCAGATACAAAGTGGACATGCGAATCTGATCGGACACGCCTATCTTAGGCAAACGGAATTGAGGCGCAGTAAGTCTATTCTAATGGCGCGTACCGCGTTGCCATGGTTGCTCAGCATAGGGGTGGCCGGG
>JAZFPY010000139.1:0-3739 GCA_036444875.1 Woeseiaceae bacterium
TGACTTGTGGATGCGCCCTGAATAAGCAGCATGCGGCGCACAGCCTGAGAACGGCGCTCGCCAAGGCCAATATTGTACTCGCGCGATCCGCGTTCGTCCGCATGGCCTTCCAGGCGGATCCGCGTAGTCGAATTATTCGACAACTTGTTCGCATGCCGGGCCAGCAGGTCCGCATATTGCGGCTTGAGATCAGATTGATCGAAATCGAAATAGATGATCATGCCCAGGGCAGCATCATCGGCTTGATACGGCACTTCTTCGCCGCCGAAGCCGGAGCGGTCCTCAAAACCGCTGGAGCTGGAGCCGTCACTGCTGCTGTCCATGCTCCCGTCGCCCGCCTCAGGATCGGGAATCGATGTCGATGCGCAGCCTGTAACAATGACTGCCAGAAGGCTGATCAGGGATATTCTGTATTGGCTCATGTCTGCTGTCCTTTTGATGGTTTTCAGACTGCTGGCAAGGCTTATGCCAGCAATATCAATTTAAAAATCAATGATATATATAACTTATATAAACTAAATCCTAGGTTTGCTTACGGCCGCGGAAATGGTGACCAGACCGGCTCGCGCACATCAGCCCTGCCCGAGCCCATACGCTGTCTGATCAGGCCATCCGCAGAAACCGTTTCCAGCACGCCATTTTGTCCCTGCCGTGTCGCATAAATCAATGTGTCGCTGTTCGGTGCAAAACTCGGCGACTCATCCTGTTTCCCGGTCGACAACACCAGAAAATCGCCGCTGTCGAGATCGAGAACGCCTATTCTGTAATTTCCCCGATCGAGATGCACCATTGCCAGCTTTTCGCCGTCAGGCGACAAGCGTGGGCGCGCATTATAACTGCCTTCGAAGGTAATGCGCTCCGGCGCGCCGCCGGTGGCATCGATCCGGTAGACCTGGGGTCCACCGCTCCGGTCAGACGTAAAATAGATTTGCTTGCCGTCTGGCGACCAGCTGCCTTCGGTATCGATAGCCCTGCTGGTTGTCAGGCGCCTAACGTTCCTGGTCGAGAGATCCATTACATGGATATCGAGGTTTCCGTCAGCGCCGCCGAGCGTCAACACAAGATTGCGGCCGTCGGGTGAAAACGCGGGTGCACCATTGATTCCCGTGCGGCTGGACACTTTGATGCGGTTACCGGTGCGCACCGTTTGCACAAACACGGTGGACTTGTGGCCTTCAAAAGAAACATATGCAAGCCTGCGGCCGTCAGGCGACCATGCCGGCGACATGATCGGATCCGTCGATTCCATGATCGTGTGCTCGTTCTCGCCGTCCGCGTCAGACACGACCAGCGTATAGATCCTGCTGGCACCGCCCTGCTGCGCGGTGACGTATGCAATTTTTGTCGCAAAGACACCCTGAATTCCGGTCAGCTTCTCAAAAATCATATCCGCCGCCCGGTGTGCGACACGCCGCATCGTGCCCCTGCTCGCCGGCATGCGGTAGCCGATCAGCTGTTCTCGCCGAAAAACATCAAATAACTGAAATTGAACGCTGTAGGCATTGTCTCCGGTCTGCGTAACCCGCCCGACGATGACGGCCTCGACACCGAGAATCGACCAGTCGTCGAAATCCACGTCGATGCCGGTCGTCGGCTTCTGCAACATGTCTTCCTCCGGAATCGGTCCGAAGCGTCCACTGCGCTGCAAGTCAGCCCCGATGACCCCGGCAACATTCAGCGGCGCGTTGACGTCGCTACCCTCCCATCCGAAAGGCACGACCGCGACGGGCGCGCGTTTGCCGGCCCCCTGCGTGATCTCAATTTGTAGTTCCGCCGTCGCTTGTGACGCCAATAGCGCCAGGATGCCGGCGGCAAAGCACCTCTTAAGGGCTTCCTGCATAATCGTGACCCGGATCAAACCAGAGAGGCTCCTATTGTTCAGGTTTAAATGTGATGCGCAAGTTTCGATCGAACAATGCCGGATTCTCGGGTTCCGGCAATGGCGAGGCTTTGAAGACAGCTGCTTCGATCGACCGCTGAACAGCAGCGTCTCCGTTGCATTGGCCTATAGTCACTCCGACAACTTCCCCGCCCGGTAATTGCCTGACAGTAACGATGCATTCCAGCCCGGCCCTGGCACTCGGGGGCTTGACCCAATTGCGTTGAATCCCTTGCTGGATGGCATAGAGATATCGAGCCAGCGCCCCGGAATTCATTGCCTCCAGGCGCTTCTCCTCCTCAGCAATTTCGCGATCAAACTGTCTTTGCCTTTCAGCCTCCTCTGCTTCCTGGCGCTTGCGTTCGTTCTCTGCTCGCTGCCGCTCAACATCTTCGAGCCGTTTTTTCTCCGCCTCGTCGCGACGGCGTTGCAGTTCGGCTTCCCGGCGGCGTTTTTTCTCGGCAGCCTCTTCCTGCTCTCGTTTCTTGAGTCTTGAGATTCGCTGCTGCTCGATTCGGATGTCTTCCTGGCGCTTGCGTTCCTCGGCCTCGATTCTCTCCTGTTCCGAGGTATCCGGCACCGGTTCGATTTCCGGCTCGGGCTCCGGCTGCGGCGGTGGTCGGCGAATCTCTGCTTCGGTCACCAGCGTGCCTGTGATCGCCAGCGGTACTGCAGGATGCGCCGGCCCCGAGAAATCGAAGACGAATATCATCGCCGCCAGTATCCCTACGTGCAGCAGTCCCGCGAAGAAGACCGGAATAACGTTGTATTGGTCGCGAAGCACCCGAACTGGCCGCCTTACTCTGGAACCGGGTACGTATCCAGGGGATCGGTGACGAAGCCGACGTGCTCAGCGCCGCCTTGCTGCAAAAGCACCATCGCGCCCACGACATTGCCGTAATCAACGGCTCTGTCAGCCTTAATAAGAATCGGCGTGTCGGGCCGGTTGCGCAACACTGCGGCTGTCCGCGCTACGATTTCTTTTGCATTCGCCGGCTGATCTTCGTCGTCACCAACATTGATGTAAAGATTTCCCTCGGCGTCGACACTGAGGATGAGAGGTGGATGGTTTGGAACGTCGTCAATGGGTTCTGCGCCGGCTTTTGGTAACTCCACGTCTACGCCCTGTGTCAGGAGTGGTGCGGTCACCATGAAAATAATCAGCAGGACAAGCATGACATCGATGTAAGGCACAACATTAATTTCTGACATCAACTTGCGCTTTCGCATCGGTGTTGACATCTCAAGCTCCTTCTTGCGCATGGGAATGTCGCTGCAAAATGCTGGAGAACTCCTCCATGAATCCGTCGTAGCGAATTTCCAGGCGCACAACCTTGTCTGCATAGCTGTTGTAGGCGATGACCGCCGGAATAGCGGCGAATAGCCCCATAGCAGTGGCGACCAGCGCCTCTGCGATTCCCGGAGCAACCATTGCAAGAGTCGCGGACTGCACGTTGCCAAGGGCACGGAAGGAATTCATGATGCCCCAGACAGTTCCAAACAGGCCGACATAGGGACTCGTCGAGCCGATCGTTGCAAGCGTCGCCAGACTTTGCTCCAGTCGGTCGACCTCGCGCATCAGCGCGACCCTCATCGCACGTCGACATTCGTCGACTATTTTGTCGCGTTTGACATCGCCCTGCTGCGATACGCGGTTGAATTCCCGGAAACCCGACTCAAATATGCTGGCCATGCCGACGGTGCCGCCCGACTCTCTCGTGGCGCTCCGATAGAGTGTGTTCAGGTCGCCGCCAGACCAGAAGCTCGCTTCGAAGTCGTCCGATGCAGATTTCGTGCGTCGAATAAGTCGTCGCTTGGTGAATATGATGCTCCAGGATACAAAGGACGCGGCCAGTAACA
>JAZFPY010000140.1:0-3373 GCA_036444875.1 Woeseiaceae bacterium
ACCGACTGCGGTTTGAGCCCCAGGTGTGCACAGACCGGAATATCGTGCTTGGCCAGATGCTCGACGATTTCAACCTGACCGTCTCCGCCTTCGAGCTTGATCATCATCGCACCGCCGTCCTGCATCATGTGCACGGCGTTATCCAGCGCCTGCGCCGGCTCGACATAGCTCATGAAGGGCATGTCCGAGACGAGGAATGCGCGGCGCAGGCCCCGGGCGACATTGCGCGTGTGATAAATGATATCGGAGACCGTCACTGGGACTGTCGTATCGTGCCCCTGAATCACCATGCCCAGCGAATCGCCGACAAGCACCAGATCGACTCCGGCCTTGTCAACGAGCACCGCGTAACTGGCGTCGTAGGCGGTCAGGCAAACAACTGGCTGACCCTCCGATTTCATTTTTGCGAGCGTCGCCACGTTGACCGGCGGCTCAGCCATCCCACGCTGTTCAAGCTGCGTATACATTCACTTTTTTCCTGATTCAGGCGAGCGCGATCGCAGCAGGATTGAAAAAATGCCGTCCGCCCGTTGTCCGCTTAATTTGCTGAAACAACTCCTCATAATCTGATTCATTATGAACCGGATCAATGGTTGACGCGTTGACGATCAGAAGCGGCGACTCATCATAACTGTGGAAGTGACGTGCATAAGCTTCCGTTAACCTTTCCAGATAGCGACGATCGATCAGGCGTTCATAGGGTATGCCGCGTTTCGCGATTCTTTGCAGCAGGGCATCGACCGTCGCCTGCAGATAAATGACGAGATCCGGAACCGGTGCTTCAATTTCCAGTTTCTCGTAAATCTGTTCGTACAAGGAGAGTTCCTCGCGATCGAGATTCAATTCGGCGAATAACCGGTCCTTGTCAATCAGGAAGTCCGCCACCCGGACTGGCGAGAACATATCGGACTGGCGAAGCTCCTCTAACTGGCGTGCTCGCTGAAAAAGAAAGAATAATTGCGCAGGCAACGCAGCACTTCGACCGCTACGATAGAAGCGCTCAAGAAACGGATTTTCCGTGAGATGCTCAAGCACCACTTCGCCGCAAAAACTATCCGCCAACCGCCTTGCCAGGCTGGATTTTCCAACGCCGATCGGACCTTCGACAACGATGAAGCGTGGCGCATCACCACTCTTTTTAATTTCTCTGACTGTCACGGTGGCATCACTTCATCAGGTCAGTTTCTCGATTCGGGGTTTTGTCGTATCTACGGCTGCAGCAAGACTGCACACACTGCCCAGCCCCGGAATTTGCAATTGCGGCGCGATATCGCGCAAAGGCAACAATACAAAATTTCGCTGGCTAATGCCCGGGTGCGGCACTTTTAGATCCTTCTCGTCAATGGAGGCGCCGGAATAGACCAGCAGGTCGAGATCGATTATTCGTGGCCCCCACTTGATATCGTCGCGCGACCGCCCCTGTGCCCGTTCGATCTCCTGCAGACGTCCAAGCAGGCTGGCGGCATCCAGTTGGGTGAGCAATGCGCTCACCGCATTGATGTAATCTGGCTGATCCGAGCCGTCCAGGGCCGCGGAGCGGTACAGTGGTGATGTCTTTATGAGTACCGTAGCGTCGATAGCGCCGAGCGCCGCGGCGGCCCGCTCCACCTGTTTCCGCGGAGAATCGAGATTACTGCCAAGACCAACATAGGCTGGCCGCCAACGCGGGCCCCGGGCATTCACGATTGCTTCGCCTGTGCCGCGCGCCGCCGGCGCGGCTTCCTCCTGCGCTGTTTCGTACCGGGTTTGGGTCCGATCTCAAAGCTCCTGGCTCGTTGCTCTGCATCTTGTTCTTGTACCTCCGTCCAAAACCGGCCGACCTCACCTTTGAGTTCACCGACTCTGACGCGCAACATCATGAAATCGTAAGCTGCACGAAAACGGCGATGTTCCAGCAGCTTCAGCGCTCTTTTCCCCTTCATAACCAGGAACCGCGGTTGTAGTGCGAGCATCTCGCGCATCGGCGCAGTAAAGCGCTTGGGGAGTGAGATACGCGGCTGCTGCTGACCAGCAACCTGGTACGCAGCAATTGTCAGGGACTGTGCCTCCGACATCTTCTCCTGGGAACGCAGTTCTTCGGCCAGGCGACGCACCGGCGCCCAGAGAAATACGCCGATCAGGAACATGGGCGTCACGGACTGGTCAGCCGCCACGCGTTTGTCAGAATTCTTGAGCGCTGCGTTTACAAACGTCAGGAAATTATCGTCTCTCTCAATTTCATCATTCGTCTCGCGAAAAAGTTGTGCAAAAAGCTTATGCCTTCTGAGCAATGCAAACGTTTTTTCCGCATATCCCGTCTGAAAAAGTTTGAGAAACTCATCAAAAAGTCGAGCCGCCGGAACGTTCGCAAGGAGATCCGTCAGCCCTCCTATAGCCTCAATGATTTTGGCGTCAATCCTGAAATCCAGTTTCGCGGCGAATCTCACCGCACGAAGCATTCGTACCGGATCTTCACGAAGTCGTTTGCGTGCATCGCCGATCACTACGATCCTGCGATTTTCGATGTCTTTTACACCACCGACATAATCCCAGATGCTGAAATCGGCGATGTTGTAATAGAGCGCATTGCACGTGAAATCCCGCCGCCAGACATCTTCGTCGATGCTGCCATAAACATTGTCACGCAGAATTCGGCCCTCGTGATCGTGCGCCACATCGACATGCTTGTCATTGCCATCTGCCGGGGCCCTGAACGTCGCAACTTCGATAACCTCACGGCCAAAGCGGATATGTGCCAGCCTGAACCGCCGCCCGATAAGGCGGCAATTGCCGAACAGGGCCCGGACCTCTTCGGGGTGCGCGTTAGTCGCAATATCGAAGTCCTTCGGATGCAACTCGAGCAACGCATCACGCACACCGCCGCCTACCAGAAACGCCTGAAATCCCGCCTTGTGCAAGCGGTAGAGGACTTTGAGCGCGCTCTTGGAAATTTCTGCCCGCGATACATTGTGGGCCGGGCGGGGAATGATTTTGGGCTTTCTGCGTTTTTGAGACCCGCTGCTTTTCAATAGAGTTTCCGCTTGAGGATTGGAAATGCCGCCGTATAATAGCAGCCCCCGCGAAACCGGGTCAGGACAATAAAAGCTGCGCTCCCTTCGTCTAGTGGTTCAGGACGCCGCCCTCTCACGGCGGTAACAGGGGTTCGAATCCCCTAGGGAGTACCATATTTATCAATTAGTTAGAGTATATTTATTTTTGAAATATGAAACTTAGTCAGAAATTAGTCAGAATCGAGTCGGCGTAAAATGAAGTCAAAGAATGATTTGACTCTGCCCATTTAACGGGGCTATGTTGACAGCGAGCCGAAGAGGTGCGGTTACACCTCCCGGCTCTAACCAAAGCCAGCAACTTGGTACTGACGATGGCTAAGTAC
>JAZFPY010000141.1:0-2421 GCA_036444875.1 Woeseiaceae bacterium
AGGATCGAGGCAAATGACAGCGGCATTAATGTGACAGCCGGGGAGCGCTTGGCTTTTGACGCGGCCTGCATATCCAGCGGCATCAGCAGTGCCAATGCGGCCACGTTGTTCATAAACGCAGACAACACTGCTGCGAGTGCAGACATGATGCTGATATGCGACGCAAGCTTCCTCGATGCGTCGACGAAGAAGCGCGCCAGCAACTCGATGACGCCGGAGTTCGACAATCCCCGGCTGATGATGAGCACCAACGCGATGATCACCGTCGCCGGATGGCCGAAGCCGGAGAAGGCTCGCTCCGTCGGCACGACGCCCGTCAGAAGCGCCGCCAGGAGCGCGACGAACGCCACCAGGTCGTAACGCCAGCGACCCCAGATCAGGAACACGAAAACGAACAACAGCAGCGCGAACAGAATGATTTGGTCGGGCGTCAAAACCGTGCGACTCCTTATAATAAAGGACAGATCGCCTGTCGTAACCCGTCCTGACAGGCGATGCTACATGAATATTGCACCCGTAATCAGCAACCTGCAGGAGCTGTCCGACCGCCATGGATGGCGGGAGTGTACGGAAAACCGTGCCGGTGTTCGGTTCCTTCGGTTATTGCCCTTTTTCGCTGAACGGCCCCGCAATTTACGTGTCTGCGGAAAACCGTGCCTGTGTTCGCTTCCTTCGGTCATTGCCTTGAATAACAAGGTATCAAGTTTATGTTCGAAGGATGAAGTACCAAAGATAAACCTGGCACGTTCTACGTAACAACAGACCTAGAGTTCTTCTATACTACGTTTGCCACGAAAAAAAGAAAAATATCGCTATGAGCAAATATCGACATGACTTGCCGCAACTGTCCGGCGAGCTGTTCCTGACAGATGCCGGTCTCGAGACCGATCTGATATTCAACCATGGGATAGAGATTCGCGAGTTCGCAGCGCATACGCTGTTGCCTGATGCTGCAGGCCGGCAAGCTGTAGCCAACTATCTTCGTGGATTCTTGTCACTCGCAAACGAGCACAATGCCGGATTTATCCTGGACGGCCAGACCTGGAAAGCGCATATGCACTGGGCGGACGATCTCGGTGCCGACGAGCAGGAACTGCATGAAGTAAACAGGGATGCCATTGCATTTATCGCAGGGCTGCGCAATGAATTTGCAACTAACAGTAAGCCGATCGTCCTGAACGGCGTTATCGGTCCCCGGGGTGATGCATACGCGCCGGAAGCTGCGGTGGCAGCGAATGAGTCAGAGGAATACCACGCCAAACAAATTAACTGGCTGGCCGAGACTGAGGTCGACATGGTCACCGCCCTGACATTTACTCAATCTGGCGAAGCCATCGGCCTCGTGCGTGCCGCGAAGTCCGCAGGTCTTCCCGCCGTCATCTCGTTCACTGTTGAAACCGACGGTGCTCTGCCGACCGGGCAGCCGCTGGATGAGGCTATCCGTGCCGTCGATGATGCAACCGATTCGGCGGCTGCCTATTTCATGGTGAATTGTGCTCATCCGGATCACTTCTTTCATGTTCTCGGTGACACGGGCTGGGCGAGGCGTATTCACGGTTTGCGTTGTAATGCGTCCCGGCTGAGTCATGCCGAATTGGATGATTGCGAAGAGCTTGACGACGGCGACCCTGTGGAGCTAGCAGAACAATACAAGTCGCTGACAAAAACCATGCCCTGGCTCAATGTATTCGGTGGTTGCTGTGGGGCCGATCTGCGGCACGTCGCTCAAATTACCCATGCGCTTACCGACTGGTAATATACTTGCATCTGCTTTGACACGGTTGCATTAGCATGACCACGAACAAACAAGTTCGACTCGCGAGCCGGCCATCGGGCTGGGTAACGGCCGACAATTTCACGCTGACCGAAGAGGCGGTACCAGAGGTGGGACAGGGGCAGTTACTGGTCCGGAATCTCTGCATGTCTGTCGACCCCTACATGCGCGGACGCATGAATAAGGCGAAATCCTATGTGCCGTCGTTTCAGGTCGGGGAAGTGCTGCAGGCGGGCGTTGTCGGGGAGGTAATCGCGAGCAGCAACAAGGACTATGCCGAGGGCGATTTTGTCACCGGCATGCTTGGCTGGGAGAATTACTCGCTCAGTGATGGAACCGGACTGCACAAAGTGCCGAAAGGCCCGGCACCACTGTCATATCACCTCGGCATTCTCGGCATGCCCGGCATGACTGCGTATGTCGGCCTGCACACCATCGGCAAGGCGCAGCCCGGCGAGACCGTATTCGTGTCGGCGGCTTCAGGCGCGGTCGGCAGCGTGGTCGGCCAGCTCGCCAAACTGCATGGTTGCACCGTGACGGGTTGTGCGGGTGCCGATGACAAGGTGGATCTGCTCAAAGCGGAGTTCGGTTACGATGCTGCCTTCAATTATCGTCAGAGCCAATCGCTACCGAAAAGTATCAGTGAA
>JAZFPY010000142.1:0-2354 GCA_036444875.1 Woeseiaceae bacterium
CTCCGTTCATGAGTATGGAGATGGATGCAGCCCGTTATTACGATTTCATCGCTCAGGCCGTGGCACTCGAAGATGACGAGGAAGACCCAACACCGCCGGAGCTCAAGGCGGCGATTAGCGAGATGATCGGCGTGGTTGGCACCATGTTTTCCCGTATGACGATCGAGATCAAGTTTACTGAGCGCGGTGTAGAATTTCCGTCTACGATCGTACTATCTGACTGACCTGGAAATTCTGCAGAGGGAGAAGGGCAACGTGAAATTTGATATGGGCACAAGCCGCCATCACTGGCCCATAGTGGCAGCATTGTTGTTCGCGTTGGCGACGTCAGCAGTCGCCGACGAGACAACATGGAATTACCGCTTCGAGCCTGCTGACGGAATCACCGCCGCCGGACAGCCGAACGAGAATGGACTCAGGGAGCTGGCCGATAGCGGCTATGTAGCCGTTATCGATCTTCGTACCGAAGGAGAAGATCGCGGACTGGATGAACAAGCTGTTGTCGAGAGCCTAGGCATGGATTACGTCTCCTTACCCATCGAGGGGCGGGGTGCCATCAGTTTCGAAAACGCGGCAAAGCTTGACCAGATTCTTGCCAAGTATGATCAGCCAGTGCTTGTACATTGCGGCAGCAGCAATCGTGTTGGTGCATTACTCGCATTGCGTGAAAAAATGAACGGGGCCGACGACGAAGATGCTTTGGCATTCGGCAAGTCAGCTGGCATGACCAGCCTCGAAGACACTGTCAAGTCGAGACTGGCAGAAGATTAAGACTGTCTGCTTTATTCTCCGCCAGGTGCCACGCTCGAATTAAAGATGTCGCGATGAATCTTCCATCCGCCATCAGTTTGTCTACTGAGGATGGTCATGAATTTGCCATCGACAGGGATCGGTTGACTGCCGTCTTTCGGCGTAAATGTCGCGGTGTAAACACCTCGAGAAAACGCCCATTTCCCCGCCACTTCGACTTCCTGATTCGTGATGTCGATTGCCACAGTGAACAGGTCCAAGGCCGCTCCGTTCCTATGTCGCAATTTATCCTTGCCGATAACCGGAGCTTCGTTCGGAGGCATTTGCACACCATCTTCCGTCCACAACGATAACCACGCATCGATATCGCCAGCCTCAAGACTGGACACATAGGTGGACCAGATGGCGTTGATCGCGGCCGTGTCAGCCTCTGTGTTGGATCCGTCCTCCGACGTGCAGCTAGCCACGAGCAGCACCACCGTGAAGAAACCAAGCAATAATTGAAACAGATTCTTGTTTGTCATTATTTGTTCCTCGTCTGTCTGCAATCCATGCGTGTTTATCCTGTCAACTCAGTATAGTACAGGGCCACTTGCGCTTTAGTTTAACGAGGATGGGGCAACCAAATTCATGTCGGCTTTGGGTGGCGATCTCCACCGATAGGCGCAACACTTTATCTTAGATGAAAAAAATGGAGTGACTGCATATGGGCGAAAAGCTGTCTTTGGGGTCCGACCGAATCTGACAGAGCCAGTACCATCGGACTTGATCCAATATAGCTAGAACTTGCCTGACTGATAGTCCGAAAACGCCTGTCGCAGCTCGTCATCCGTATTCATGACAAACGGGCCGCCACGCGCGACGGGTTCGTCGATCGCGTGGCCTGCGATCAACAGAAAGCGGTTAGCTGTTCCTTTGCCGCTTACTTCAACGGCACCTCCTTCCCCCAGGATCGCCAAACTTCCTGCATCAACAACGCTTGACGCACCCGGCTGGTTCGATGCCACGCATAGCGACCCAGCAACGACATAGATGAAAGCGGCATGCGTCGGCGCCACTGTTTCCCTGAAACGGGCGGCCTCTGGTAATCGCACGTCCAGATAAAGAGGACGGGTAGGGCGGTCGGTCACAGCCCCGACGGTACCTTGCGACGTCACGCCGGCGATGACAGTTACTTCGATATCTTCGTCTCTCTTCTCTTTTGGTAATTGCCCGGCAGAAAATTCGCGGTAAGCGGGAGCCGTCATCTTCTCTGAACTCGGCAGGTTGACCCACAATTGCGTGCCCCACATGAGGCCGTCTTCCTGCTCCGGCATCTCGGAGTGCACAATTCCTCTGCCGGCGGTCATCCACTGTATGCCACCGGGCCCGATTACTCCTTCATGACCAGCGTTGTCCTTATGCCGCATTTGCCCGGCAAACATATAAGTCACCGTCTCGAATCCCCGATGTGGATGTGACGGGAAACCGGCGATGTAGTCGTCGGGATTGTCTGTTTGAAAAACGTCCAGTAATAAAAATGGATCGATATGGTCCAATTCAGACGTGCCGATGAGACGAGTCATGCGGACACCTGCGCCGTCTGTCGCAGGCACGCCGGATGT
>JAZFPY010000143.1:0-3905 GCA_036444875.1 Woeseiaceae bacterium
CGGGCGAGACGCAGAAGCCAGGTCATTGCGTGAGGATTTTGCCGACGATCTGCAAAGGAGCAAGGACCTGCAGTTCATCGACCGGGAACTTCTGGAGAGAGGCTTTGAATAGCGTCATGAACCTGTATCGAATCGCTGTTAGCCGGAAGAAATGGACAGTCACCGGGCTGCTGTACTGCCTGTTGCTGGCCGTCAGCGCCTGTCAACCTGACGGCGCCGCGAATAACGAATCTCCAGTCGGCGAAGCAACTGCCGATTCTGCAAGCGTTGCCAATGGCATGACGGAATCAGGAAAGCCGTTTTGTCTTGAACTGGCGAGTGCAAGAGATCGAGTCCTGCTCGGTGAGCCGCTCACGCTTATTGTCATCTTGCGGAATTGCTCCGACGAAATGCAAAAGGTACGCAATCTGCTCGGGCCCGAGTATGGCCTGCTGGGTGTGCGGATCGGACACCGGGAATATGAGCAGGAAAAACTGTATTACCCGGCGGTACACAGAGATGGCCGGGGCAGAAGAGAGGTCGCACTGGCCCCCGGGAAGATGCTCTCGGCGATGGTGCCGGTCTATTTCGGCCGCGGCGGCTGGCAACTTGATACGCCGGGCACTTACACATTCCAGGCGGAGTATTTCGTCGATGAATTGTCACTGACGTCGAACGTCGTCATGGTCAACATCGAAAACCCGCAACGCGAGGCCGAACTTTCGGCGGCACAAACGTTGATGAGTTCCGGTGCAGCCACTTTTTACTATCTTGGTGGCGGCGACGAAAAAGGCGCTGCCGAACTCCGTGGTCTGGTTGCAGACCTGCCCGATAGTCCGTGGGCGGCGTATGCAAGACTGGGGCTTGCGATGGATTCGGCGAACGACAGGGGCAGCCTGTCCAAGGTGGAGGCATGCCGTGCGCTCGAAACGTCACTCGGCGAAATAGGGCAGGACTGGATAATCGCGTTACGCGGATTTGAAACCCTGTTGAACTGCCTGCGTGAGAGCGGTCTCGAGTCGGAAATTCCTCGCGTCACTGCTGATTTTGTGAGTCGCCATCCCCGTGCCGAAGCGATACTTCGAGCGCGCGGCAGTTGACTGGCTGAGCCGCAGATTTTGCCGTGATTCAGTCTGTTGTCGGACCGCGATGCTGCGCCGAAAGCAATAAGTAGACTACCGGTACGACAAACAGGGTAAACACTGTGCCGAAACTCATACCCCCGGCAACGACCCAGCCGATTTGATGGCGAGCTTCCGCGCCCGCGCCGGTCGCCACTGCAAGTGGCACAGCACCCAATACCATCGCACCCGTCGTCATCAGGATTGGCCGCAGTCGCAGGGAAGCCGATTGCAGCACCGCATCTCGTTTGGCCATGCCTTGTTCGCGCAACTGGTTTGCGAACTCAACAATCAGGATGCCGTGCTTCGATATCAGGCCGACCAGAGTGACCGCGCCGATTTGGGTGTAGATATTCCACGACCCGGTCACTGTCCACCAGCCAAGAACATTCCCCTTGTTCAACATCACCAGGCACAGGAACGCACCGAACATGGCGAGTGGCACAGCCACCAATATGATCAGTGGATCTACAAAGCTTTCGAATTGTGCGGACAGAACAAGATAGATAAAGATCAGCGCCAGCACCATTAGCATCATCGCACCCGATGCAGACTCACGAAATTCGCGAGATTGCCCGGAAAGATCAAAAAGCGGTTCGGGCGTCACCTCACGCAATGCATTTTCCATCCACTCGAGTGCCTCACCCTGCGAGTAACCGGGTGCCAGTCCGGCACTGATTGTCGCCGCCCGCAATTTATCGAAATGATTCAGCTCTTTCGCGGCAACTGTTTCCGTCACCGTGGCAAGGTTCTGCAATTGGATCATCGTATCGTCGTTGCCGCGAACGAAAATATTACTGAGATCGCCCGGTGTCCGTCGTGAGTCATCATCGATCTGCACGATCACGTCGTATTGCTCGGTACCCATCTTGAAACGCGTGACGTTCCGGCCGCCGAGCATTGTCTCGAGTGTGCGTCCGACAGTGTCGACACTGGCACCTACCACAGCAACTTTTTCCCGATTGATGTCGACCCTCAGCTCTGGCTTGTTGAGTTTGAGATCCGAGTCCGGATTGGTCAGCTGAGAATTCTCGGCCATCTTGGCCAGGAGTTTCGACACTATATCGTCCAAATCTTCCCAGGTGCCGGTCGACTGCACGACAAAACTGACGGGCTGCCCGAAACGAGTCTGCCCGAGCGGAGGCGGCGTAATCGGAAACGCCATGAGGCCCGCTATGTCCGAAAACGCCTGAAACAGGCTCTGTGCAATCTGTTGCGCACTGCGTTCACGTTCGTTCCAGGGCTTGAGGCCGATGAACCCGATGGCGTTCGTCACGCCACTGAATCCGACAATCTTGAAAAATCGGTTCTGCTCAGGCACAGCTTCGTATATGTCCTCCATCTGCTTTGCGTAGCGATCCGTATAGTCGATGGTTGCACCTTCAGGTGCCGTCCCGAAACCGATAATGATGCCCTGGTCCTCGGCCGGCGCGAGTTCATGCGGCAGTGAAAGGAACAGGCCGACCATACCGGCTGCGACGGCTGCTGCCGCACCAATCGTCAGCCAGCGCAATCTGAGCACACGATCGAGCAGGGCGCGATAACCGTGATCGAGTCCCTTGAGAAGCCGTTCGCCAATCTCGAAGAAGCGGCCATGCTTATCTTCATGATGCAGCAGCTTGGAGCACATCATTG
This sequence comes from Woeseiaceae bacterium, assembly GCA_036444875.1. Lineage (GTDB taxonomy): Bacteria > Pseudomonadota > Gammaproteobacteria > Steroidobacterales > Woeseiaceae > JACZWL01. The sequence goes on from JAZFPY010000143.1 coordinate 2,736, forward strand.
GTGACAGGGTAAGCGCCGTAAATCCTGAGACCAGCACCGCGCCTGCAAGCGTCAAAGCGAACTCGATGAACAGCATACCGCTGCGTCCGGTGGCGAAGGCGAACGGCAAGTACACAGCCGCCAGTGTCAGCGTCATCGCAATAATCGCGAAACCGATTTCGGAGCTTCCTTTAAGCGCTGCCTCGAACGGCGGTATACCTTCCTCGATGTGACGGTAGATGTTTTCCAACATCACGATTGCGTCATCGACGACCAGTCCGATCGCCAGCACTATGGCGAGAAGTGATAGTGTGTTGATCGTGAAGCCAAAAAGGTTCATCAGTGCAAACGCGCCAATGAGCGATACCGGGATCGTGACCAACGGTATGATCACAGCACGCCAGTTTCTGAGGAACAGGAAAATTACAAGCATGACGAGGACGACTGCTTCGACCACGGTCACATAAACCTCGTCGATCGATTCCCGGATAAAGACGGTCGAGTCGTAGGCCATCTCGACGCGCATGCCTTCGGGCAGTGTTCGCGTAATTTCCGGCAGCAACACTTTCAACGCGCTCGAGATGTCTAGCGGATTTGCGACCGCCTGTTTGATGACGCCGAGTGGTACGGCATTACGCCTGTTGAAACGCGCACGAAACCGGGCAGAGTCCGCACCCAGTTCGATCCGCGCTACATCGCCGAGTCTGACCAGAAACTCATCCGTTTTCTTCACGATGATCTGTGCAAACTCTTCCGGTTCGCGCAGGTCGGTCTCCGCCAGCACCGTAAACTCACGATCTCGGCTTTCGACACGACCGGCCGGTATTTCAATGTTTTGCGCACGGAGTGCGTTTTCCACATCCTGCGGGGTGAGTTCGAAACCCGCGAGGCGGTCGGGATTGAGCCATATACGCATCGCAAAGCGATTTCCGTAGACATCAGCCTGAGCAACGCCGGGCAGGGTCTGCACGCGGTCCTTCACGAGCCGTGTGGCAATGTCCGCAATCTCCGTCAAATTGTGCCGGTCCGACGAGAATGCGAGATAGATGATTGGCCGTGCGTCGGCTTCCTGCTTCTGCACGATCGGTTCGTCGGCTTCCTCTGGCAGGAAACTTCGTGCCTGCGATACACGGTCTCGAACATCGCTGGCCGCGGCATCAGCATTCCGATCCAGCAGAAAACGCACCGTCA
>JAZFPY010000144.1:0-6386 GCA_036444875.1 Woeseiaceae bacterium
CAGGGAATCAATGCACTCAGGCAGGCGCTGGCCGAACTCCCCGGTTCGCCACACCCGGACCTGCCGGCCTTCTGGCCGGAGCTAAACAAAGCGGCGGAAAAACTTGCTGTGGAAGCGCAGGGATCGGTGCGCCGCATTGAGATCGAGCGGGCGCTGGTTGATAGCTCTGGTGAATCGGAGCAGGAAATTCTGGGTCGTCTCGGCAAGGATGGCGACGAGCGCGTGGCCGAAGTTCGGCGTGAGTTATTCGGCGATGAGCCGCCGCTGGCGAAGGAAGCCCGCTATCGTTATCTGTGGGTTCGCGAAATATTTGACGAGGTGCAGCAAAGGACGCCGCCGTTATATACATGGGGCTCACGCTTCATTGCCTGGCTCAATCGGCCCGTGCCGGGGACGATCGGACTGTTCGCCGTCATGGCGATCGTTTTTCAGGCCGTATTCGCCTGGGCGACACCGATGATGAACGCAATCGACGCCGGTACTGCAGCCCTTGGATCTTTTCTGGCGACGCAGATGCCCGAGGGTGCTTTCGCGAGCCTTCTGTCCGACGGCGTTGTTGCCGGCGTTGGCAGCGTCATTGTTTTTCTTCCGCAGATAATGATTCTGTTTTTGTTCATCATTTTGCTCGAGGACTCAGGCTACCTCGCGCGGGCAGCGTACTTGATGGACAGGGCGATGCGCTCCGTTGGTTTGTCCGGCCAATCCATCATTCCGATGATTTCGAGTTTCGCCTGTGCCGTGCCCGGCATCATGGCGACCCGCGTTATTCCAAACCGCCGCGACAGAATTGCAACCATGCTCGCTGCCCCGTTTATGACCTGTTCGGCGAGGCTTCCTGTTTATGCGCTGCTGATCGCGGCGTTCGTGCCCGCTGAATCAATCGGCTGGATGAATTTGCAGGGCCTGGTGTTACTCGGGTTATATCTTCTCGGCATCTTTGCCGGCGTGTTGACCGCCCTGCTGCTCAGGGTAACGGCGCTCCGTGGACCCAAGCCGCCCTTCGCATTGATGCTCCCCGAATTCCGCAAACCCAATTTGCGCACGGTCCTGATGCAGCTTGTCGGGCGGATAAGAATATTTCTGCGCCGGGCCGGTACAGTCATATTCGCCGTCGCGGTTATTGTCTGGGCACTGGCGTACTACCCGAGGTCGGACACGGTAGCATGGGAGTTGGCCGAGCAGCAGGCCGTTGCAGAGGCGTCATTAACGGGCAGAGCGCTTGGCGAGGCGGTGCAACGGCTCGAACATCAGGCGGCAGCAGAGCAACTCGCGCAAAGCTGGCTCGGCAGGGCGGGTCAAGTTGTCGAACCCGTGTTCAAACCGCTGGGCTGGGACTGGAAAATCTCTGCCGCCGTTATTGCCGGATTCCCTGCGCGCGAGGTTGTTATTGCCGTGTTGGGAACCATCTATGCCGTCGGTGATGAAGCGGACGAGGCGACACTCGCACAAAGACTAAAGTCGGCGACCTGGCCAGACGGAGCGCCGGTGTTTACATTGCCGATGGTATTCGGGCTGCTGATTTTCTATGCCTGTTGTCTGCAATGTGCGGCAACGCTGGCCGTTATCCAGCGCGAGACAAACAGCTGGCGGTGGCCGATCTTCGCATGGGTCTACATGAGCACGATTGGATATGTCGGGGCGCTCCTCGTGTATCAGTTGGGCAGCGGTTGATGAAACATTCGGCTTAAGGGCTCTTGCGAACGAGGGCAACGACTCGAACCGGGCCGCCGGAACCACCTTCAATCTTCATCGGCAACGCGAGGACCAGGGAGCCGGTCGCTGGCAACCTGTGCAGATTGGTCAGATTTTCGAGCCCGCTGACGTTTCGAGTCGCGGCGACGCGATGTACAACAAAATCCTGAGACTTGCCAAAGTCGATCGACGCCGTATCCACGCCGAGAATTGCAACCTTTCTTTCTTCGACAAGCAAACGAGCCGCGTCCTCGCCATAAGAGGGGAATTGAAGTTTGCTGGCATCGCCCGGTGTGTCATCACCCAGATAGGACTTAGCGTGTGGCCAGTACTGGCTCCAACCGGAGCGCAACAGCACGATATCTCCGGGTTTGATGCGGCCGTGCTGGTCTTCGAATAAACGCACATCACGCGCACTCAGGCGATAATTGCGATCAGCAGCCGCTTTTTTGCTCACATCGATAACGATCGCGGGAGCGATCAGGTTTTCCAGTGGAATCGCATCAGTCGGAAAGCCGTCGGCCGCGAAGTGCTGGGGAGCGTCCAGGTGCGTACCGCCATGCTCCGGTGTACATATCGAAAACGCCGAGTAAAAATAGCCACCATCCGTTTCCCCGAAAGCCAGCTCTCTCCTTTCAAAGCTGGACGGTGATGTCGGCCAGTACAACGTCTCGCTGTTATAGGGATGACTCAGGTCAACCAGATAATATTCGCTGATATCCAGCGCAACGGCCGGCAGTGCAAGAAACCCGGCAATGAAACCCAAGGCGATTCGTTTGATCATGCTACACCTCCATGAGTAGCTCATTCTACGTAATGCCGGCGCATGAGGTCGGGTCAGTCAATCAAGCCCGGCATTTGAAAGCCCAGCTCATGCAATGCGTCGAGGAGTTCGGATTTGTGATCGTCGGCAAGGGCAAGGAGTGGCGGTCGAACGGTCTCCCATTGCGCCTCACCGCGGAGGTTTCCGATGATAGATTTCAGCGCGGGAATCATTGGATATTTTTGGACGGTCGAGCGAACCGCGTCGAGATCTGCCTGCATCGTTTCGGCTTTCTCACTCTGCCAGTTCTCGTATAGTTCGTGAATCGCGGCAGGGTTGATATTTGCAGTGGCCGATATGCAACCTGCACCGCCGCCCCGCATGTTTTGCAGCAGGAACGTTTCACTTCCTGCGAAAACTCTGAAATCGTCCAGACCCAGTTGTAACAGAGCATCCGTATTATCCCAGTCACCGGAGCTGTCTTTTATGCCCACAACGGTCTTCGGGTATTGTGTTACCAGGCGCTCGACGAGATGCGGCGGGATGCCGACGTGAGCAATCGGCGGAATGTGGTAGAGGTAGACCCGAAGGTCGTCGCTGCCGACGCGTTCAATGACCTCGGCAAAACTTCGGTACAGACCGTCATCACTGACGTCCTTGTAATAGAAAGGAGGCAGCATCAGCATGCCTGCGCAGCCAAGACTGACAGCATGCGCCGTGAGTTTGACTGTATCGGTTAATGCGCAGTGACCAGTTCCGGACAGCAGGCGAGACGACTCGATGCCGGCGTCCACCAGTTGATCCAGCAATGAAATCTTTTCCTCGACAGAGAGCGAATTGGCCTCGCTCGTGGTGCCGAAAACGGCAAGGTTGACGTTTTGTGAAAGCAACCAGCGGCAGTGTTGAACGAACCTCTCAGGATCGGGACTGAGGTCATCCTTGAAGGGTGTGACAACAGGCGATAGCACACCCGCTAAGCGTTCAGGTACAGCCATTAATTGCGAATACTGATAATGGTGATGGCAACAAGGCCTTGCGGCGTGTTGTGAGAAATGCCGCCGAGATAAAGCGTGTCCGATTCGAGGTTCATCCAGCTTACATCGACGTTCACGGTAGTGCCGGCGGTTACGAAGCCCGGCCCGGACGCCGACATGTTGCCCTGGTCGTCGATCAGGCCGAACGCCCAGCCGAGAAGCGTGTAGTTTGCACCGGGGCCGCCCGCAACGTTGTCGGTTTTGAATCCGTGAATCAGGACGGCGTATCGGCCTGCGCCAGGCAAAAGCACGTTGAACTGCTCGCGCGAGGTGGGCTCGCCGCTCTGCCCGAGCTTCGTGCAGTTCACATTATCCGGGCAGTAATAGACGTGCATATCGAGGTCGTCGTCTCCGTCTGTCAGTTCGTCGAACATGGCAAAGCGCAGATAGGCCTGATCTACAGGAACATCGATCAAGTGTGCTGTTACGCCGTTGGTCGAACGGAAACTGAAGGTCTTGGTCGGATCCTCATCAACGAAGCCGTTGATAACCAGGGGTTTGCGAAGGCCATGAACGCCGGGTGAGTAAGATCCCGTGTAACCGAACTCGACCGGGAAGCTCACATTGCCGGTCCCGCCAAAAGACGTCACTTCGGTCGGCGCGGTCAGTGACACCGGCCTGACGGCAAGTACGCTTCTTACGTCGTGATTACTGCTCGACCAGGTTAGGCTGCCGAAACGCCACAGGTCGAGCGGTCCGCTGACATAGGTAAGCGTGACGGCGAAGGTCGCCGACTGTCCCGGGGCGATCGTCAGATTCGCCGGTACGACGTTGACCAATATTGCTGGCGGGGCGACTATGCTGGCGACGTAGGTTTCCGTTTCATCTCCGACGTTTGTGACGCGACGGCTGACAGTCTGGCTGTTCGCAAGCCGCGAGACGGCGATAGACGGCTGGTTCAGGTCTTCGGCTTTGAATGACAGGCCGCCCGCAGTCAACGCATCACAGCGTGTCTGGTCGACAGCGGGTGAAGTAGTACCACAGGCAAAAGCGTCGTATTCGTCATCTGTGACGTCATAGATAAGGCCGGGATCATTCGCCTTGTTCGGGTCGATATGTCCGCTGCCGAAATCGAAGGGGATCGCCGGTGTCGAACCGTCTTGCTGGTTCACGGTCTGATACGCGGTCGTCATCAGCGCCGACTTGATTGCGGCCGGACTCCAGTCGGGATGCGCTTCAAGCAACAGTGCAGCGACACCTGCGACATGTGGTGTGGCCATCGATGTGCCGGTGATGTAGGCGAAATTCTCGCCCGAGGCCGAGTTGGCAGCATCGGGCGTAAATCCTGCCAGGATGTTTATTCCCGGCGCTGTCACGTCGGGCTTGAGAATGTCCTGCACGGGCGCGGGCCCACGGGCGGAAAACGCGCCCATGACGTTACCAGTCTCTTCTTCCGTGAGGAAAAATCCCTTGTCCAGCACAAGCTCGACGGTCTGGCCGGCGTCGATCTCGTCGAGAATCAGGTTTCCATCCGCCTGGCCGATCATCAAAGCCGGGATTACTGGTGATCCGAGCAATCCCGTCGCGGGCGTCATGACGAATGGCTTGCCGGCGATATTGAAAACCAGCACGGCAATCGCACCGGCGTCCTCTGCGTTGGCAATCTTGATTTCAAAACTGCAGCCGCCGCGCTGAATGAACGCGATGTTACCCGAGACTTCACTACCGTTTACAAGTGATTCGCAGGCGTCGAATGTCGTACCGGCGCTGCCGTCGTCGAGCACCTCATCATTATCATCGACCAGGATAAGGCTGGCTTCGATGGGATCGAGGTCGATTAAAGGCGAAGTGAAGCTCGCCTCCTTGACGGCGTATTTGCCGGCTATCGTCGGTGGAGAAATAACTTCCAGCGCCTCTTCGAATCTCTGGCCGTCGCGGCTCGATGCCGCTGCAGTAATAACCCATGGAGCTCCGGCAGGAGAGCCGATGGTTGCTAGGTTCGGGCCTTCGTTACCGGCGGCGACAGCGGCCAGAACACCGGCTTTCGCGGCCGCCATTAATGCGATGTCGTCCGGCGCAGTGGCAGTTCGCAAAGTGCTGCCGACGGAGTAGTTAATGATGTGGACGCCGTCGGCCACCGCCATATCGATTGCATGCGCGAGATCCGAGGTGTTGCAGCTGGCGCGCAAGTCGCCGGGTCGCAACCAGCACGCTTTGTAGACCGCAATCCGGGCACGGGGCGCGATGCCTTCGACCTGGCCAAGCAAGGTGCCGAAAATAGAAGCATTAACGCGGTTGCCTGCAGCCGTTGTTGCCGTATGTGTGCCATGACCGTCGGTGTCTCGCGCGGAAATAAGCTCTCCGCTGTCGATCGGGCCGGTCGCCTGTGCACCATCGATAAAGTAACGAGCTCCGATTATTTTGTTGTTGCACGCCGTTTCTTCGAAGCGCTCGCCGGCCTGACACACACCGTTCCAGTTCTCCGGGGGATCAAACAGGAGCACGTCTTCCTGTTTTTTGTAAATGCGGCAGAGCCACTGACCCAGCAAAGCATTTTCGGCCCATGAAGTCGTACACAGCCTCGGCCGATCCGCCTCACGGGTGTCCTTGAGGGCAGGGTGCTCTGGCGTTATGCCGCTGTCGATCATCGCAATAATCACACCGTCTCCAGCCAGTCCGGGTGTGCCGCGTAACCCTACGGTCGGTTCGAATAGGCCCAGGAACTGTGGACTGAAGTTTGTTGCCAGCGGGCGAATCTCATCTTCCCAGACGTTCAGCACTTCTTCGAAATGTTTGAGCTTGTGCGCCTCGGCCTCCGTCATCCGTACAGCAAAACCGTTGAGCGTGTATCGGTAGCTGTAAATTTTTTTGCTGTCGGGGCTGATCCGCGCGAGAGTCTGATCTTGCAGCAGACCTAGTTCTGCCGTGTAAGACTGGACGGCGGCACTGTTCTTGTC
>JAZFPY010000145.1:0-4813 GCA_036444875.1 Woeseiaceae bacterium
GCCAGTTGCTCCGGGCTTTCCGGTTTCATGTTTCTTTCGATGATGTAAACGGGCATGCCAGCCTCCTTGGTTGGATTACTCTGCTCTAGATTGTGTAGTCAGGTGATTGTAGCTTGCTGGCGAGCGATTCCAGGTCTTTGTCGCCGATTTCCCGCCCGATGGCCAGTGCCGCACTGGAGAATGCGTCGGCCTTTTGCTTTTCGCCAGCCTCCTGTGACACCTCGCTCAGGCGTTGCAGTGCCCATCCCTCGCCGGCGCGGTCCCCGAATTCGCGGCGGCGTTCGACGCATATCTGGTACCAGTCTCCGGAACCCGTCAAGTCGCCGGTAATACGGGCGGCGGCACCCAGTGCGGCAAGGCTGTCAGCCTCTGCGCTCTGCTGGCCGTACTCGCGGTTAGTGGCGAGCGCCTCTTCGAGTATTTTGAGCGCCTCGCTTGGCCGGTCCAGTTTGGTCAGGACAGCACCCAGGCCGTTCAATACGACGCCGAGTTCCTGCCTGTTTTGATTGCGTCGAAGAAGTGCTGCCGCCATGCTGTACTGCTTCTCGGCTTCGTCAAGCTCTCCGCTTTGCCATTTGAGGACCGCAAGGCTGTTGCGAATGCGTGCTTCTGTCTCCGCGTCCTCGAGCTCGGTCGCAAGCGATAGCGCCCGACGGTAGAGCCAATGCGCCTCGGATCGGTCCGTAGTACGACGCAGGCTTGCCAGGCGTTCGAGTGCCTCCATTGTGCCCGGGCGATCGCCCAGCCGCTCCTGCATTTCGGCCACTTGACGCCAGCTTACTTCAGCCTCGATACGCCCGGCGCGCTGCTGTGCATTCGCCAATTGTGTCAAAGCCGACGCTAACGCCTCTTCGATGCCGATGCGCCGCAGTACGCTGACCGCTTCCTCGAAATTGGGCATAGCCTCATCTGGTCTGCCGCAAGTCACGAGCGCTTGGGCCAGCAGTACCAGGGACTGTGCCAGTTGATCGGCACGGTTCGCGCGCCGCGCCAGATCAACGGATTCCTTATACGCAGCCAGACCGGCTTCCAGCTCGCCTTCCTCCAGGTAAATGGCCGCCAGGCCGAGCGTGCAAAACGCTTCGCGAGCGGGTATTCGTGCCTCGTGGGCGCGCCGGCCTCCTTCTTTGAACGCTGCAATGGCGTCGTCCGTCTGCCCCATCGCACGAAACAGGTGACCCCTGTAGTTGTACGCGTATAGCGCATCGACCGGGTTGTCGGTTTCATTAGCCAGCTGCAGCGCTTCGTCACCGATCGTCATTGCACGGTCCCACTCGTCCTGCAGTCGAACGGCACGGCCAAGGTTGCAGAGATCGGCAATCAGGCGACTCTTGTCGGCGTGCTCGCGCGTATGCTCGACGGCCTGCTCAAGCCACGGCACCGCCTCATCATATTTACCCTGGCGCCAGAGTGTGTGGCCGAGGCTTCGCAGCACTTTCCCCCGTAGTTCCGAGTCTTCAAGCTGCCCCGCAATCTCGAGCGCCTGATCGAACGGTGGCCTTGCTTCAGAGAAGTGGCCCAAAAGCGTGTACAGGTCCCCCTGGCGCACGCAAACTTCGCCGCGTTCTTTCGTTGCCACATCGGTTGGCAAAAGATCTGTCAGGTCATCGATCGTGGCCTGTTGTTCGTCGCGGCGGCCCAGTTTCTCAAGATGACGTTCCAGATCGAGCAGCAACTGAATGAGTAGCGACAATCGTTCCGCAGGGTCTTTGTTACTGTGTTCGATCCAGCCGTGCGTCCGAATCAGCGTCTCTACGGTTTCCGGCAGGCGCCACAGACTTTCGGCTCTTTTCGCCGCCGCCAATCCGTAGTGAATCGCCTTGTCCCAATCTTCTGCCGCCGCAAAGTGGGTAGCCAACCATGCCGCTTGTTCTTCCGGATTTTCGGCGTAAAGATTCTCAATGGCCTCGCCGACCAATGCATGCCGCTCTTTTCTTTGCCGCTCCAGCAAACTCTCATAGGCGACGTCTCGTGTTAGTGCGTGCTTGAAACGGTATGTGGGCTCCGGCACCAGCCCGGTTCGTTGTATCAGCCCGGCAGACCGAAGTGTCTCCAACGCGCCTTCGACTCGTGAGCGTGAAGGAACAACCCGGCTCAAGAGCTCCAGGCCGAACTGCAGTCCAATAACTGCGGCACTGCGCAGCACTTCTCGGGCCTCCGGATCGAGCCGGTCGAGCCGGCTCTTCAACACGGCCTGGACCGTGTCGGGGATCTGCAAACGGTCAATGGTACCGGTGAGATGCGCTTCGCCGTCCTCAATGACAAGCGTTCCGGATTCGAGCAGGGTACGGCACAGTTCTTCTATGAAAAACGGGTTGCCCCCTGTTTTCTCAGCAATCAGATCGGACAACTCTGCAGGAATCTTTGCGCCGTCAAACGATGCGCGCAACATCTCGGCTGCCGGGCCGCCAGCCAGCGGCGAGAGTTCGAGATGCACGTCACCGGTCGGCAGCGGGCTCGCACCAGCTTGTACGGGCCTTGATGACACCACCACCAGCAAGGGGTAAGCCGACACCATTTCCTGCAATTGAAAAAGTACTTCCTTTGAGCCTTCGTCTGCCCAGTGCCAGTCTTCGAGTAACATCACCAGGGGTTGTCCGGCTGAACCCAGCGTAAAAACAGAGATCAGTGCCTCGCCTAAAGCGGCTTGCAGGTCCTCACCCTCCAGATAGGAAGGCAGCGCATACTGTTCGCTTTCGATCGACAGTACATGGAGTATGGCGGGAAGATAGGCATCAAGCTGTGGCGCCAGGTCCCGCGTCTTTGTAACGACCTTATCGTGAGCGTTGTCGGGAAAGTCTTTCGCCATGCCAAGTATGTCTTTCATGCTTTCAATGAATGGCAGCAAAGGCGTCAGGCCGCCGCGTTCCCGGCATCGGCCCACCGTGGAACGAACGTTGTGATCCTTGAGTGACTTCCAGAATTCGAACAGTACGCGACTCTTGCCGACGCCGACGTCACCGACAACGGTCACGAACCGTCCCGTCCCTGACTGAGTGTCCTCCAACGCCTGCGACAGTGCTGCAAGTTCATTCGTGCGTCCGACGAACTGGGTGAGGCTTCCCGGGTCTGACGCCTCCAACCGGCTGGCGTGCCCGGACTCACCCAGTACGGCGAGCGGTGTCATGGCCGGTTGATCAGGCAACAGCTTGACAGGGGTCCGTCCCTCGGTGGAGACGAATGCTTCGACAATCCGTGCGAGATCCGGAGGAATCAGGATCTCGCCAGGGGCAGCCAACGCGGCGAGGCGCGTGGTGTCGAGGACGACCGTGCCGCCAACACGATAACGCCGTTCACCCGACTCGGTGGCGCGAATTGCAACCTGCTCGGATCCTACGGCAAAGCGCAGCTGGACGCCCTCTGGCAAATCCGCCTCGTCCGAATCGCCGGCCTGGATTTCGAGCGCAGCCCTGACTGCACGGAGTCGGTCGTCTTCGTGTGTTGTCGGGACGCCAAAAAGAGCGATGCATTTGTCTTCGGAAAATTCATTCAGTACCCCGCCATAATCTTCCACGACGGACTGCACGCTGTTGCGCAAGCCTTCCAGCGTAGTTTCTACTTCGTCAGGATCCAGCGTTTCGAGCAGGGAATCGAAACCACCGATCGAGCACGCAATAACGGTGACGCGCCGGCGTTCCCCTTCTGGTGGCAGGCTTGGTGTCGAATCGAGAGAAATCTGGCAGGACGGATCGTCCAGCAGTAGTTCCAGGTCCTTGAGGATTGCCGAGGCATCCGGGTAGCGCCGCTCGGGGTCTTTGTGTGTGGCGCGCTGGACCACTGCAGCGACACTGGGCGGCAGCGATGGCACCTGGCTGGTAACGGTTTCGGGCTTGCTGTTCAGGATGGCGTTAACGACGGCCTGATCACTTCCGCCGCGGAAAGGGCGGGTGCCGCTCAGCATTTCGTAGAGTACGACGCCGAGCGACCAGATGTCTGTCCGTTGGTCGACCTTGTCGGCCCGCGTTTGCTCCGGACTCATGTAGGCAACCGTACCGACACCCACACCCGTCTTCGTTATCCCGATTGCGCCAAACTTGGCCAGTCCGAAGTCGACAATTTTCACTGTGCCATCTGCGGTCAGAATTATATTGGCCGGCTTGATGTCCCGATGGATTACCCCCTGATCGGCTGCTTTCACGAGGCCGCGACTAATCTGTGCCGCGATGTCCAATGCTTGCGGAAGCGGAACAGGACCCTGGGCGATGCGTTGCTGGAGCGTATCGCCTTCGTAGTACTGCATGGCGATATAAAAACGTCCATCGTCTGTCTCACCAACCTCGTGAATCGCACAGATGTTGGGGTGATCCAGTGCCGCGGCAGCTTTGGCTTCAACCAGAAAGCGTTCCTTCGCGTCCGCATCCGCGAGCAGGTGATCGGACAGGACCTTTAGCGCCACGATACGATCCAGCCGGGTGTCACGGGCTTTGTAAACCACGCCCATTCCACCAACGCCAAGCCGCTCGAGAATGTCGTAATGAAAAAGCCGCTGGCCCTCCATCTGAGTGGCGGAGAGGAACCGGCCGCTTGCCGGAGCCACACTACCCGCGGTGCCACCGTCGCCGGCCTGTGCTTCTTCCTCCGGGTCGGGGACAATGTCAAACATCCACGACAGCACCATGGCGACCGGAAAACCCAGTACAACGAGAATCGCGACCATGTTGGGCACCCAGGCGGGTACGCCGAGCGGCGGCAGGAAAATGGTCGCGCCCTCGGCAATGCCTGCACCGACAACCAGGTAAGCCACCATTGCACGTATGACTTTGCGTCGCCTGAGCTCATGGAAGAAGCTGCGCAGCCGGGACCGGAAGTTTTC
>JAZFPY010000146.1:0-5476 GCA_036444875.1 Woeseiaceae bacterium
GAGCGTATGCCACGATTCGCCTGCGCTCAGGCGAGACGCGCAAAATACACGTCGACTGCCGGGCCACTATTGGTGAGGTAGGACACGGCGAACATAACCTTCGCAAACTCGGTAAAGCCGGCGCAAAACGATGGAGAGGTGTTCGACCAACCGTTCGCGGTGTCGCGATGAACCCGGTGGACCATCCGCATGGTGGTGGTGAAGGACGCACCTCCGGCGGCCGTCATCCGGTCAGCCCGTGGGGTACGCCGACGAAGGGCTACAAGACCCGCTCAAACAAGCGTACGGACAACATGATTGTGCGCCGTCGACGAAAACGTAAGTAACAGAAATTAAGGATTAAGAGCATTGCCACGTTCAGTTAGGAAAGGGCCTTTTGTTGATACTCATCTGGCAAAGAAAGTATCGGCGGCCGTGAAAACAAATGACCGTCGTCCGATCAAGACGTGGTCGCGCCGTTCGATGGTGTTGCCGGACATGGTTGGATTGACGATCGCCGTGCACAACGGCCGCCAACACGTGCCTGTGCTGATTTCTGAGAATATGGTGGGCCACAAGCTTGGAGAGTTTGCGATAACTCGTACCTTTAGAGGTCACTCGGGTGACCGTAAGACCAAAAAGGTTTAAGGAGCAAGGCGGCCATGCAAGTAGCAGCAAAATTACGATATGCGCGTATTTCGCCGCAGAAATGCCGTCTGATAGCGGACGCCATCCGTGGCAAGAACGTCGATGATGCACTGAAGACCTTGAGTTTTACACCCAAGAAGAGTGCCCGCATCGTCAAGAAAGTGCTCGAGTCGGCAATTGCCAATGCCGAGCACAACCACGGCGCCGATATTGATGAACTAAAGGTGTCGGCCATTGAGGTCGATACGGCGCCGACGTTTAGGCGCTATCGCGCACGAGCGAAAGGCCGCGGTACCAGGATTATCAAACGAAACAGCCACATCACGATTCGCGTAGGCGACGAGTAAAGAGAACGTTATGGGTCAAAAAGTACATCCGATCGGTATTCGCCTGGGCATCGTAAAAGACTGGTCGTCCAAGTGGTATGCAGATTCGAAAACGTTTCCTGAGTACGTCCGCACGGATTATCAACTACGCGTTTATATAAAGAACAAGCTCAAAGATGCATCCGTCAGTCGTATCACAATCGAACGCCAGGCGAAGAAGGTCAATATCACGATCTTTACGGCACGCCCGGGTATCGTGATCGGTAAGAAAGGCGAGGACATCGAAAAGTTGCGTACCGAAATCGCCAGAATGATAGACATGAAGCTTCAGGACGTGCGCATCAACATCAGCGAGGTCAGGAAACCTGAGCTCGATGCTCAGCTGGTTGCGGAAGGTATTGCGCAGCAGCTTGAAAGGCGCGTGATGTTTCGACGCGCGATGAAGCGGGCCGTGACAAATACGATGCGCGTTGGCGCCGAGGGCGTCAAGATCAGAGTAGGTGGACGCCTGAACGGCGCCGAGATCGCGCGTTCGGAGTGGTATCGCGAAGGTCGAGTGCCCCTGCATACGCTCCGCGCCGATATCGACTACGGCCTGGCCGAAGCACATACGACCTATGGCGTCATTGGTGTCAAAGTCTGGATTTTTAAGGGCGAAATTTTTGACAAGCCCGAAGCATCGTCTGCAGAGCCACCGGAAGCAGCGGCTGGCAAACGCTAAAGGAACAGGACGATGTTGCAACCAAAGCGAACCAAATTTCGTAAGCAGATGAAGGGTCGGAACCGGGGCCTGGCAATTCGTGGCAGCACGGTGTCTTTTGGCGAATATGGCCTTAAGGCGACCGGCCGTGGACGTCTGACAGCGCGTCAGATCGAAGCGGCACGTCGTGCAATGACTCGGTACGTCAAACGTGGCGGCAAGATCTGGATTCGTGTATTTCCGGACAAGCCTATTACGAAAAAGCCCCTCGAGGTTCGTCAGGGTAAAGGTAAGGGTAACGTCGAATATTGGGTTTGCCAGATTCAACCCGGACGTGTTCTTTATGAAATGGAAGGTGTCTCCGAAGAAATTGCCCGCGAGGCGTTTCGACTGGCGGCAGCCAAGCTCCCGTTTTCGACGACATTTGTGACACGGCAGGTGATGTGATGAAGGTCAGTGATCTCAGGTCGAAATCGAAAGAAGAGCTTAGCGAGGAATTGCTGTCGCTCCGCAGAGAGCAATTCAATCTGCGCATGCAACAGGCGGCCGGTCAGCTGGCCCAGCCGCACGAACATAAGCGTGTACGACGGAATGTCGCCCGGGTCAAGACGATCATCCGCGAACTCGAGCGCAGTGAGCCGGATCAAGCAGGTGCAAGCAAATGAGTGAAGAAGCAAAAAAAGTTGCAACGAAAGGGCGGCGTACTGTCGTCGGCCGTGTAATCAGCAACAAGATGGATAAGACAGTTTCCGTATCGATCGAGCGCCTGATCAAGCACCCGATCTATGGCAAATACATTCGCCGCACGACTAAAGTACTTGCACACGATGAGAATAACGAATGCAAGTCCGGTGATCGTGTGACGATCAGCGAGTGCCGGCCGGTCTCGAAGCACAAGGCCTGGCAGGTTGTGAATGTCGTTCAGCGGGCACCTGGTCAGTAGACGGTTACCGGTAGACGACGCCAGGCAAATTTGAAGAATTTGATGACTTTTGGAATGCAGCCATGATTCAGATGCAAACAGTTCTCGATGCCGCCGACAACTCGGGCGCAAGGCGAGTTCAATGCATCAAGGTGCTTGGCGGATCAAAGCGTCGCTATGCGGCCATTGGTGATGTGATCAAAGTGAGTGTCAAAGACGCCATTCCTCGAGGCAAGGTCAAGAAAGGCGAAATCTATAACGCTGTGGTTGTTCGCACGCGTAAAGGCGTCCGGCGCAAGGACGGGTCGTTGATTCGTTTCGATGGTAATGCGGCAGTATTGCTGAATGCCCGTTTCGAACCGATTGGTACCCGTATTTTTGGGCCTGTGACTCGCGAGCTGCGGACCAACCGATTCATGAAGATTATTTCGCTGGCGCCAGAAGTGCTTTAAGCGAAAACGGTATGAGAGATGAACAAGATACGTAAAGGCGACGAAATTATCGTAATCGCTGGCAAAGACAAGGGTCGGCGAGGCACTGTGCTTCATATTATTGATAATGAACGTGTTCTCGTCGAGGGCATCAACATCGCGAAGAAACACACGAAGCCAAATCCGAATCTTGGTATCGAGGGTGGAATTCTGGATCACGAAATGCCGCTGGATATCTCCAACGTGCTCGTGTTCAACCCAAAGACCAAAAAAGGCGACCGGGTAGGGATTCGCCTGTCGGATGACGGTAAAGCAATGGAGCGGATTTTCAAGTCCAGCGGAGAAGCCGTAGATATCTGACATGAATAGTGAAATTACGCATCGTAGGAGCCCGTCCTGACGGGCGACAGCGAGGATAAAAGGAACGACAAGGCATCGTAGGAGCCCGTCCTGACGGGCGACAGCGAGGATATTAGAAACAACATGGCGAGATTACAGGAAAAATTTGATAAGGAATTGCGTGGTGAGATTCAGCAGAAGCTCGGCCTTGACAATTTGATGCAGGTGCCCCACATCACAAAGATTACGTTGAACATGGGCGTAGGCGAGGCCGTGGCCGATAAAAAAGTGCTCGAAAACGCCCTGAACGATATGGAAAAAATTGCCGGCCAGAAGCCCGTCAAAACGCGTGCCAGAATGTCTGTTGCCGCCTACAAGATTCGAGACGGTTACCCGATTGGTTGCAAGGTTACGTTGCGGCGGGAACGCATGTATGAATTTCTGGACAGGCTCGTGAATATTGCAATTCCACGTACGCGGGATTTTCGCGGTCTGAGCCCGAAATCGTTTGACCGCCAGGGAAATTACAGCCTCGGCGTTCAGGAGCAGATCGTTTTCCCGGAAATTGACTACGATCATATTGACGCGATCCGCGGAATGGACATCACCATTACGACCACGGCCCGCGGGCCGGAAGAAGGTCGGGCGCTTTTGGAAGCGTTTAACTTTCCATTTAAGAGATAGAGAAGAGAGTTCATGGCTAAGAAGTCGATGATTGAACGCGAATTGAAGAGGGTGAAGCTCGTAAAGCGTTACGCCGCAAGGCGTGCTGCAGCCAAGGAAATCATTCGCAACATGAATTGTTCCGATGAGGAGCGGGCGGCGGCGCAGGCAAAATTAAATGCCATGCCGAGGGATTCCAGTCCCTCGCGTTTGCGCAGCCGGTGTGCGATTACCGGTCGCCCGCGCGGTGTATACCGAAAATTCGGCCTGGGCAGGAACAAACTCAGGGAAACGGCCATGAAAGGTGAGATCCCTGGTCTGACGAAGGCCAGCTGGTAGGCGGAGAAGAAATATGAGTATGACCGACCCGATCGCCGACATGCTGACACGCGTCCGTAACGGACAGAAAGCGCGCAAAGTTAGCGTCGCAATGCCGTCGTCGAGCGCAAAAATCGCCGTTGCCAAAGTGCTGAAAGACGAAGGGTATATTGTCGACTACGCAGCGGAAGGAGAAGGTGTTAGAGCTACGCTCACGATAGAACTGAAATATTTTGAAGGCGTTCCCGTCATTGAGCGGGTGCAGCGGGTTAGCAAACCCGGCCTTCGTATTTATCGTGGCAAGGAAGACCTGCCCAAAGTGTTGGGTGGTCTGGGTGTCGCCATCGTTTCGACGTCGGCCGGTGTCATGAGTGACAAGCAGGCGCGAGAACAAGGTATTGGCGGTGAAGTTCTCTGCATCGTTTCCTGATGCCAGAGATTTCAACGAGATCGTAACGAGACACGAATATGTCCAGAGTAGCAAAAGAACCTGTTGAATTGCCGCAAGGCGTCGAGTTCAGCCAGAGCGGAACTACTGTTGCCCTGAAGGGCAGTAAGGGTTCGCTTTCTTTGCAATTGAATGCCGAAGTTGAGCTGGTACACGACGAAAACAAGCTCATGGTGAAGGCCCGCTCCGGTTCGCGTTTTGCAACGGCTATGACCGGCACGACCAGAGCGCTGCTGGCCAACATGGTCCAGGGTGTGACTGAAGGCTTCGAGAAGAAGCTCCAGCTGGTCGGTGTCGGATACCGTGCTCAGTCCGAGGGCAACAAGCTCAACCTGACGCTCGGATTTTCGCACCCGGTCAATTTCACCGTGCCCGAGGGCATAACGGTCGAGACGCCGAGCCAGACAGAAATCGTCGTCAAAGGAACGGACAAGCAATTGGTAGGCCAGGTGGCTGCCGAAATACGCCGCTTCCGCCCGCCCGAGCCTTACAAAGGCAAAGGTGTGCGCTACGCCGATGAGCGCGTCGCGATCAAGGAAGCGAAGAAGACATAATCTTCGATAGTGAACAGACAGATATGAAACTGGACAAGAAACAAAGTCGATTACGTCGGGCTCGCAGGGCCCGAGCAAAGATTCGCGAGCTGGAGGTAAACCGTTTGAGCGTTCACCGGACACCGCGCCATATTTATGCGCAGATTAT
>JAZFPY010000147.1:0-2478 GCA_036444875.1 Woeseiaceae bacterium
AGTCAGGAGCAACAACAGGCGGTGGCAGGGCGCGATGTTCATTGCGACACGTCCCCCACGGTCGTTGCCGACAAGTCGTAAATGGCCGCGAGCGCAAAGCGGGCCTGTACGGAGTAGGTGTTGAGACGCTGTTTCTGGGCCCGCAGCTCATCAACCGCAATTGACTGCAGGAATGTTCTTTGGCGGTCCATCGCAGATTCTACGCGCGATTTCAGCGCCTCGATTCGCGGGTTCAGGCCGCCCACCCGGCCACCGAGATCACCGAACATCAAGGGTTCATTACGCATCGCCTCGTCGACGTTGCGCCTTGCGCGCTGCGTCTCGACGAGGGCCTGCCCTGTGTCCCGGAGATCTCTGCGGATTTTCCAAAGGCGCGCTTTGAATTCTTTATCCAGATCCCACCGCAGCACGCCTTTCAATAATTTGATCTTGTCGCGGACTTCCCGGGCTTCGGGAATATCGGCAGCCAGCGCAGGTGTGCGCTCAAGCGCCGTAATCTCGCCCCACAGTTCGAATTCGTGTTCTGTCGCAAGAGCGAGAGAATCCCCGCTTCGCTCGACGCCGTTGAGCCTGGCGTCAAACTCGAGCTTTCGATTTACCATGCCCTCGATATCCGCTCTCGCAAGACTGCCTTCGATTCTTGGCAGCCTCTCACTGTATGCGAGCTCGCGCGTGTCGAGCATGTTGCGATAGACGTCGATGTTCTTTTGCCACTCCTCGAGATTGCGGTGCAGGTAAACAAGATCGCGGTAGTTCTTCAGACCTTCCTGAAATGAGTGGGTAGCAAGCAGATGGAACAGGTATCGCGCCTCGGGGCCTTCGGGCAGCTCCTCGAGTTTCCAGTACCAGCCTGTTGTCTCCAGCGGATTCTGAACGAGGAATTCATCGAGCAACGCACCGGTTTCAATATGGTTTATTGTTCGGTCGATCCGATTCATCTCTTCATAAAAAGCCTCGACCGCGTTCAGGTAGTGATCGGCCGATTGATTGATGGCTTCGAGTTTCGCCATGGCATAGGGAATCGCCAGCATGGATTCCTGCACGGCCGAGTCCAGCAGATCGCGGCTGCGGAGCTCCATCCACGGTACGAGCGCCCGGCGGAAGTTATCGATCTCGGCATCGGCCCAGCCCATACCAAGCAGTGCTTTGTTCGAGAAAGGACCGGCCAGGCGAACCCGCTGCAATGGCGGTTTCGCCGCAATCGGCTGGCCGTCCTGCAGAAAGGCGTAGCCAAGGGCCAGATTCGCTTTGTCCCGCAGGGAGCTGAGCTCCTCGTTGTCGGCGTCGAGATTGCCGAGACCATCCAGTATGTGTACGGCCGCATTCACCCGCCCGCTTCGAACCATTGCCACACCCAGATTGAATTTTGCGTAGCTGGCCCACTCAGTGTTGTCCTTCCAACCCTGCAGCAGAGCGATTGCCCGATCGTATTCGCCCTCGTCGATCAGTATTTGCGCCTGCAGCATTTGGCGTTCGGATTCAAGCGCATCCGGCAAGTCGCTTTGGATGTTGTTTAACGCGTGCTGCGATTCGGTGAGATATCCGCGCTGGTGCCAGATCTTCGCCAGGAAAAACCAGGTCCGGTCGCGGATCTCGGGGTCGACGTTATTGGCAAGCAGGCGCTCGAAAATCTCCGCGGCATACAAATGGTGACCGTAAGACAGATAAAGTCCACCGAGAAGAAGCTCGGCTTCGTCACTGTGGTTTTCGAGTTGCGATTGCTGCTGCGCAGCCAACAGTCTTACAATTGCCGGGAAATACTTGCCCTGATAGAAGTAGAACAGTACTTCGCCGTAGTGTGCGTCTTTGACGACGGCGGGTTCAGGGTCGCCGCCCGCAGCGTGACTTTGATGCAGTGGTGTCGCCACTGCAATGAAAGCCCATAGAGTGACTAGTTTGGCGAAGCGATCGATCAACGATCACTCCCATTCCTTGATCACGAATTCGGGTTGTTGCTTTTTGACTCTGTCAGTGATTTCGAGCTCGAGATACTTCGCCCCGATTCCCTTGTTGAAGCTCATCGTTGCGCCGCGGCGGTAATCGCGGACATGCGGCCCCTTGCCGGTGAAGATGGCAATCAACTCATGGTCACCCGTCTTGAGGTTTCCCATGTGGACGCGGTGAACGCCACCGCGCAGCAAGGCACCGACCTCGCGCTCGGTATAGAGGTAATTCGCGACCTGCTTGCCATCGATTTTCAGATTGACGGAATCCAGGTCGAAGTACTCGCCAACGTCCAAAGAGATAAAGAGTGCGACCTGCGAATTGGCCGGGAACAACAGCTCCTCTTCGAGCAGGAATAGGTCGCGGTTGAGATCGAGGACTTCTTTCTTCAGGGACTGGACTTCCTCGTCCAGGCTGCGAAACTGCTGGCGTTCCCGGGCCGCATCCGCTTCATCCGACTGCGACATCGCGAGCGCCGTAGCGGAGTCCAGGGGTGCGGCATCCTGGGCATAGGTCGTAGCAGAAACCGCGATC
>JAZFPY010000148.1:0-3273 GCA_036444875.1 Woeseiaceae bacterium
CTCGAAGATATTTTGGACACCTGACATCCATATTTCGCTTTATAAGCAGTTACTTATTCGAGATCGAGTGCATAACTACGAACCGAGCGGTCGGGAGTTCGACAAATTTGCAGGAGCAAATTTGGACGCCGAAGGCGCCCATAGGGCCGGCGACAGGACGTCGCCGGTCAATCTCTCCGGGCGCGCCAACCTTTCGAGGTCCCTTTACGGGGCCCTTTTGTTTTTGATGTGTCTCGGATGAAGATGAGGACTGCTGTTCGACAAAACGCGTTACCGTTTTGGACGCCGAAGGCGCCCGAAGGGTCAAAACAGCCATAGGGCTGTTTTAATCAATCTCTTCGAGCGAAGCGACGACAAGCCGGCTAACGGGAGGGCCATCTCTCCGCGGCACCTGTGCATGCTGCACGTCGCGCGCCAAACAAGCTGCCATCCTCCTTGAGATTATGCGTCTGGCTGGCTGGGCGTGCTCCCTATAAACTATCAATATGTCTCTAACATTTATTGGCGCAATGATCGGTTTGTTTACCGGCGGACCGATCGGACTTCTCGTCGGCGGATTCATAGGCTACATGGCGGGCAAAGCCCTTCAAGTAGCTGCGATAGGCGGTCTGCGGGTTGCACAAACAGAACTGATCGAAACTACATTTTCGGTTATGGGAGCGTTGTGTAAAGCCGACAACGTTGTTTCCCGCGACGAAATCCAGATGGCCGAGCAGGCCTTCGACATGTTGCAGCTTCGCGGCGAACAACGCGACTTGGCCAAAGCGGCGTTCAACAAGGGTAAGCAAACCGGCTTCGACCTCGATAGTGCAGTGGATCGATTTGCCGCGATCAGTCGAGGTCGCGGGCCGCTCGTGCAATTGTTTCTTCAATTGCAGTGCATGGCGATTGCCGCCGACGGTCAGATTCACCCTGCAGAGCATTCGATGCTGGTTCGAATTGCCGGCAGGCTCGGCCTCACCGAACGGGATGTTGCCCAACTCGAATCGCTATTGCGAGCGGCGACCGGCGGTGCCGGAGGAAGTCGCTCCTCAAGACCCACACAAGACCGACTGGCCGATGCCTATACCGCGCTTGGTGTGACCCCGGAGTCCGCTCCTGCTGAAATCAAGAAAGCCTATCGGAAATTAATCAGCAAGAACCATCCGGACAAACTGGCAGCCCGCGGATTGCCGGAAAGCATGCGAGCCGTCGCCGAGGAACGCTCGCGGGAAATCAATTCCGCGTATGACCTGATCAAAAGCGCACGCGGATTTGTTTAGAGCGCGAGCTCCGCTTACACGAAGCGATCCTTCATTTTGTAATACAGCATACCGAGAGCGATGATCTGGTTTCCCATCCACTGCGTGCCAGGAATGCGGAAGTGATTCATATCCGCGAACAGATCGAATCTCTCCATCGTGCCGGTGACGGCGTCTGCCATTACTTCCCCCATAACGTGAGTTGCGCAAACGCCGTGGCCGGAGTAACCCTGACAGTAATAGACATTGTCGTTGATTCGGCCAAGCGTTGGAATGCGGCGCAGGACGACGCCGATCTTCCCTCCCCATTCATACTCGATCTTCACATCCTTGAGTTGTGGGTACACTTTCAGCATGCGCGGCAGGATATACGATTTGATGCTCTTCGGATCCCGCCCAGAGTAGTTACAGGCGCCGCCGAACAGCAGACGCTTGTCGGCGGACAGTCGGTAGTAGTCGACAACCTCGTTGAGGTCACAGACCGCCACGTCCTTCCTATTGATAGATTTGGCGACGTCGTCGGCCAGCGGTTCGGTCGCAATGATGTAGCTGCCGGCGGGAAATATCAGGTTTGAAAGGTGCTTCGGCTCGAGTTGGCTGTAGGCATTGCCGGCCAATACGACCGAGTCGGCCTCAACATATCCATTTGCGGTCTCGACACGGGGTCGCTTGCCGTGCGTGATGCCTGTTACGGGCGACTGCTCAAAAATCTGCACGCCAAGATTGTGCGCCGCACGCGCTTCACCGATGCAGAGGTTGAGTGGATGCAGATGGCCGTCGCGGTAACAGACAAAGCCGCCGTGGTAGGCGTCTGTGCCGAGCATGTCGCAAGTTTTCTCGCGGTCCCAGACTTCGTAAGCGAAGTCACTCGGATGTGACTCGCGATCCTCGGCGAATTCATCGATGTAACTAACCTGGCTCGGTTTCGTCGCGACCTCCAAATAACCATCTTTGAGATCGCACTGAATGCCGTATTTCGCAACGCGCTCGCGAATGATGTCATTGCCACCCCAACGCAGGTTGTTGAGAATCTCGGCAATGCCGTTGCCATGCTTCTTGCGGAGCGTTTCGATGCCACTCATGCCATTGATGACTTGCCCACCGTTGCGACCGGAGGCACCCCAGCCGACGCGGTTAGCTTCAACGAGGGCTACTGAATAGCCCCGCTCGGCGAGCGACAGGGCGGTGGCCGTGCCGGTAAAGCCGGCGCCCACAACGCACACATCCGCCGATTTGGCGCCCTCGAGAACCGGATAATCCGTGACCTCATTCACTGATGCGGCGTAGTACGATCCGGTGTGTTCCTGTCTTTGGTTGATCGCCTTCATGGCAAAGCCTTTGATAATTAGTGGTTTTATTTATATCAATTGATCGGTATAATATAATTCTAATCGCCACGTGGGTGGTGAGTCAAGAGCCGGATACCGCTTGATGCCAAAGATTGTCGATCATGATCTACAACGCGAGACTTTCGCCGAGGCGGCGATGCGTCTAATAGCGCGTAATGGCCTTGAGGGGGTTACCATGCGCGCCGTCGCCACCGAGTCCGGGCTTTCCTACGGATCGTTATTCCACTATTTCGATTCAAAAGAACAGTTACTCATGCACGCCGTACGCACGTCGATCGGGCAGCAGACACGACGGGTTAATGCGTACAGCAGTCAATATGCCGGTCTTGAGGCGCTGGAACATTTGCTTTGCGATGACGCAGTAACCAGCGAGTCATCTCGTGATTCGATGTTGGTATGGATGGCATTTCAGTACCAGGCGGCCCTGCGAGAATCATTTGCAGAGATGAATGCGGAACTAGTTGGCGGTTGGCAGGAAAGAATTCGTGCACTCCTCAATGACGCGAAATCGGCTGGTGAAATTAGTCAGGCGATCGACACGGACATAGAAGCCAGTGCACTTTGGGCCTATTCGAGCGGAATCGGTCAGCTCGGAGTGCTACACCCCGATTCGTTTCCGCCTGCGCGTCAGAAAGCGTTGATCGCCAACTATCTCGACAAGCTTCGGGCGTCTTAGGTACTCA
>JAZFPY010000149.1:0-4432 GCA_036444875.1 Woeseiaceae bacterium
ACATCGCATCGCAATCACCACCACCGGTTGCCGCGCAAAAGAGATCGAGAATGAACAGGCCGGTCTTCTCGCCGGCTGAATCTGCATCCGAGACTTTCGATGCGGTGATGACACCGAGCGGTTTCTCGATCCGCTCGATGTTGTATTCCATGTCCTGCAGCGTCGCGATCGTTGCTGCCAGGATTTCGGTTTCAGACGGTGCCTCGAAGGTCCTCGTCTGAATCGAACGGATATCCAGCGTGCTCTCAGGTAAGCGCAATGCCTCGTTCGGCATCGTCGCCGTGCATCCACTTAGCAATCCGAGCGCAATAAGTGGTAGCCACCTCGCGCTGAATCGGGGCGGAATCGAAATCCGGGCATTCATTAGAATCTCGAGGTGTGGTACGAGAAGTCGCGAACCCTGTTATCGCCATCGAACTTGATGATAACCGTCAAGGTACGCTGCGATGTTGCTGTCGCACCGGCGCTGGTCGTACCGATGCCTGCACCGCCGCCCGAGCCGCCGAATATCAGCCCAACGAGTGTGCCTTTGCTCCGGGAATAGGTGACCTCGCTGGAGATCTTGTCATAGATCCAGGTTTCTTGGCGCTGATCGTCGGTGGTGACGATATTCGGCGAACCGAGCACGCTCGCTACATTCGCGGCAGACATGCCGATTCGGACTTCCTTTTGCACCGTACCAACCGTGATGCGCTCGGCCTCATCGGCTGCGCGCACATCGGCAGCATGATGCGTGGCGCTGCAGCCTGCAGTAACGACTGTAGCCAGGATTGCCACTGTGGTGTGTTGTAAATACTTCATTGGTCGGACCCTCCGGGACTGTTGAAATCTCAATGGCCCAAACCTACGTCAGACATCTCCAGACAGTAATTACAAAACGCTGATGGATTCGTGATATTAAGCTGAGGGAAAAGTGAGGAATACAAATTATTGATTTGTAAAATAGTTTTTCAGGCTAACACGTCGCCTGTTCACCGCTGCTTTATCAAAGCACGGTGTGACTTTTTATGGCACGCTCTTTGAATCGAATTTTTCCTTCGCCGTTGCGCAAACGGGAAGTAGTTTTCAGCTACTGACGCCAAACAGAGACACTCCAGGTAGTCCAGAAAATCGACACTGGAACAGCGTTGCGGGCTGCCTTTTGTGACACCGTCGTGGTATCCCGGAATGTGATTAGACATGCCGGTGAAGCGACAGTTAATATCCGCGCCGTCTTACGTGAAGCCCAATTCGCCAACTATTATGCGAGCAACATCCAGGAGAGTTCGATGAAGATGCTATTCCTTTTTGCGGGCCTGCTTGTGCAGGGTATTGCCGTTGCACAATCGGCCGGGCAACAGCAAGCCGATCTTGGTTATTCCTACGCTGAACTGCGTTTCGTCGATGTTGATGCCAATGGTGGGGACGGGCTTCGGTTTAATGGCTCGTATGAGCTGGAAAACAACTGGCTGATTGTCGGCGGAGTGACGGCGCTGGACTTCAACAACAACGTTGATGTAACAACTGTGGAACTCGGCGGCGGTTACGTTTGGCACTACACAGGGGACTTCGACCTGGTGAGTACACTCCGTTACGTTCGGGCCGATATTGATATCCCGGGCGGCAGTTCAGACGACAGTGGTTTTGCATTCTCGGGGGGCGCTCGCGGCCTGTTGACACCTCAGTTCGAGGTACGCGGTTCAGTTAACTACATTAATCTTGACAACAGCGACACCTACCTGGAGATCGCGGTCGACTATTATTTCACTGCGCAGTTCGCTGCAGGCGTGAGCCTGGAATTCGCGGGTGACGCAGACGTTTTCACAATTGGCGGGCGTTGGTTCTTCAAGTAAGCCTGTCTCGTGAATCTTCACAGCAGTTCCGGCTGGCCCACAACCGGCCGGAGTTTGCCGGGCACAATGTCACACGGAAATCCGGCGCAGGTCTGGCCGCGCAATTATCAGGCGACCTCTACCAAAAGTCAGGCCGCATCCGCTTTCGCGGGGTCGTAGCCCAGATTGGGTGCGAGCCAGCGTTCCGCTTCGGAAACGGCCATGCCCTTTCTGGCGGCGAATGATTCGACCTGGTCGCGACCGATTTTGCCCACAGAGAAATACTTCGAATCAGGATGTGAAAAATAGAATCCGCTGACGGCGGCAGTCGGAAACATCGCATAACTGTCAGTCAATTGCAGTCCGATATTGCTTTCAACATCGAGCAACTCCCAAAGCCTGCCCTTCTCCGTGTGGTCCGGACATGCCGGGTATCCGGGTGCGGGACGGATGCCACGATATTTTTCGGCGATGAGTTGATCGTTCGACAGGCCTTCGTTATTGGCGTAGCCCCAGTGATCTGTACGAACAGTCTCGTGCATGTACTCAGCGAGAGCTTCAGCGAGCCGATCTGCCAGCGCTTTTAGCAGAATACTGCTGTAGTCATCGTTGTCGGCCTCGAATCGCTGTACGTGTTCGTCAATTCCGATGCCTGCCGTAACGGCGAAACCGCCGATGAAATCATCAACGCCGCTATCGAGGGGTGCGATGAAATCTGCGAGGCAGTCCTGTGCATGGCCGTCGGGTTTGCCACGCTGCTGACGCAGATGGCACAGGCGCATGAGCTTGTTTTGTCGGGCGTCATCGCTGAACACGAGGATGTCGTCATGATCGACAGAATTTGCCCTGTAAAAGCCGATGACCGCCCGGGCCCGCAGCCATTGCTCGTTAATGATCTTGTCGAGCATCACGGATGCATCACTGAATAATGATCTGGCGGCCTCGCCAACCGTTGCATCGCTCAGTATCTGCGGATACTTGCCGTGGAACTCCCAGGCATTAAAAAAGGGCATCCAGTCGATGTAGCCACGCAGCGCATCGAGACTGATGTCGCCGAATGTCCTGGTTCCGGTAAATGTCGGTCTCGGCGGAACGTAGCTGCCCCAATCAATGCGATGTTTCTTCTCGCGAGCCTGCACCAGTGTCGATTGTGGGACCTGCCGGGTCTTGCTCGCATGACGTTCACGTCGTCGCGCGTTGTCTTGCCGGGTCTTCTCGACGAGTTCCTCACGTGCACCTTGAGTGATCAGGGCCTGCGCAACGCCGACTGCACGCGACGCGTCTTTGACATAGATGACCGGGCCGTCGTAGTTCGGTTCGATTTTGACGGCCGTGTGTGCAGGAGACGTCGTCGCGCCACCGATCAATAACGGAAGATTGTATTCCAGCCGCTGCATCTCTTTCGCGACCAGGACCATTTCTTCGAGCGACGGTGTAATAAGGCCGGACAAGCCGACGAATGCTGCGCCCTCGCGTTTCGCCGTCTCGAGTATTTTTTGGCACGGTACCATAACGCCGAGATCGATGACCTCGAAGTTATTACATTGCAGCACGACGCCAACGATGTTCTTGCCAATATCGTGTACGTCGCCTTTAACCGTGGCCATCACGATCTTGCCGTTCGATTTGATGGCGCCGCCTTTCTCCTCCTCTATGAAGGGCACGAGGTGACCAACCGCTTTTTTCATCACGCGTGCTGACTTGACGACCTGCGGCAGGAACATCTTGCCGGCACCGAACAGGTCGCCGACGATGTTCATGCCATCCATCAGCGGTCCTTCGATGACATCGAGCGGGCGATCCGTGGCAAGTCTTGCTTCCTCGGTGTCATCGATCACGAATTCATCGATGCCATTGACGAGTGCATGCTCCAGGCGCTTGTCAACCGGCAGTTCGCGCCAGCTCAGATCCTGAGCATTGGTCCTCGACTCCGATTTATGCCCCTTGTAGTTCTCTGCGACGTCGAGCAACCGCTCGGTGGCGTCGTCTCTGCGATTGAGAACGATATCCTCAACCGCATCCCGCAAATCCGTGGGCAAGTCTTCGTAAATAGCCAGCTGACCGGCATTGACAATGCCCATATCCATGCCGGCCTGGATCGCGTAATACAGAAATACGGAGTGTATGGTTTCACGAACGACGTTATTTCCGCGGAAGGAAAAGGAAACGTTGCTGACGCCGCCACTGACCAGGACATGCGGCAGTGCCTCTTTGATAAGGCGTGTCGCCTCGATGAAATCCAGGCCGTAGCTGTTATGTTCCTCGATACCGGTCGCGACAGCGAAA
The DNA here is from genome assembly GCA_036444875.1 of Woeseiaceae bacterium. Taxonomy (GTDB): domain Bacteria; phylum Pseudomonadota; class Gammaproteobacteria; order Steroidobacterales; family Woeseiaceae; genus JACZWL01. The sequence continues at coordinate 4,098 of JAZFPY010000149.1, forward strand.
ATATTCGGATCGAAAATAATGTCCCCCGGGTCAAAACCGACGACCTCGGTGAGAATCTTATAGCACCGCTTGCAGATAGCGACCTTGCGTTCGACGTTGTCCGCCTGCCCCTTTTCGTCGAAGGCCATCACGATCACGGCGGCACCGTAATCGCGAACAAGTTTCGCCTGAGCAATGAAAGCTTCCTCACCTTCTTTCAGACTGATGGAGTTGACGACGGCCTTGCCCTGCACGCAGCGCAGCCCCGCCTCGATGACCGACCATTTGGACGAATCGATCATGACGGGAACGCGCGCTACATCGGGTTCCGAGGCAATCAGGTTTAGAAATCTTGT
>JAZFPY010000150.1:0-2807 GCA_036444875.1 Woeseiaceae bacterium
GCGCCGCTGTTCGGACCTTACAATTTCAGTTTCCAGGAAACCGTCAGGGCGCTGCTCGATGGCAACGCCGGGCTGCTCGTGCACGACCAGCATGAGATTTGCCAGGCGCTCAGGGGGTTTCTCGACAATCCGGGCAGCGCTGCGGAGATGGGTGCTAAGGCCCGCCAGGTCATTCTCGACCATCGCGGTGCGACACAGCAGAATTTTGCGCTGATCGAGCACTACATTTCAGGCCGCTGAGCTTGCCCTTTTTGGCGCGGCAGTTCACGATACGGCCGTCTACAATCCCGGGAAACGATACTACTCATGAATACAGTCAAACATGTCGATGTGGCCGGAATCGACTGCGGATCGGACGACCTGTTTCTGATCAGCGGGCCGTGCGTCATCGAGGAAGAATCATTGATGATGAAGACGGCGGAGCGCCTGAAGAAAATCAGTGAAAAGCTCAATTTGCCGCTCATATTCAAGTCATCATTTACCAAGGACAATCGCAGCTCGCTGGACTATTTCCAGGGACCCGGGATTGACGAGGGCATGCGCATTCTGGGGCGAATCAAGAGTGAATTCGGTTTGCCGCTGCTAACGGACATTCACTATCCGGAGCATGCCGCACCGGCTGCCGAGGTCGTCGATATTCTGCAGATTCCGGCCTACCTCTGCATGCAGACTGAACTGGTGATTACAGCGGCGAAGACCGGCGCCGTCGTCAATCTGAAACATGGGCAATTCATTGCGCCCGAAAACATGATCAAGCCAGTACAGAAAATCGAGGCAGTTGGCGGTGACAAAATTATCCTGACGGAACGCGGCTATACTTTCGGTTACAACGACCTGGTCGTCGATCCACGCAGCTTCTTCATGCTGCGGCAAGCGGGCTATCCGGTCGTCTTCGACATCACGCATACGATCCGGAAATACGGGATTCCAAGCAAGGATGCGCGCGGTGGCACCCGCCAGTACCTGAACGTGATCGGCCGGTCTGGCGTTGCTGCAGGCATTGATGGAATCTTCGTCGAGGCCCATCCGAATCCGCCCGACGCGCTTTGTGATGCAGCCAGTCAGTATTACCTGGATGATCTCGAAGACTTCCTGAACCCCTTACTCGACATTCACAACCTGGTTCGAAAACAATCGCACTAAGTTACAAGGAATAAAGATGGAGCTGTATCTCGACTCAGTTAATTTCCAGGAAATCGAAGAGGCTTTTGATCTCGGATTTCTCACAGGACTGACCACCACGCCCACATTCATGCACCGGGACGGTATCACGGACATTGATGGCGCGATCGTCAAGTTGTCGAAAATGGTGCCGGAACTACAGGTCGAAGCGCTTGGCAACACGCACGATGAGATTATCGATGAAGCGCACCGCCTGCTCGACTTGCCGCTGGCGAAAGAGCCGGTATTCAAAGTGCCCATTTCCGCGGTAGGCGTCAAAGCGTGCAACACCCTGACCAAAGAAGGTCACCGGGTCAACGTACACCTTATATATACGCTCAGTCAGGCATACATGGCGATGGCCGCCGGCGCCGCCTTTGTGTGTCCGCTCGCAGGACGCCTGCAGGATCAGGGACATGATGCCAACGCGCTGTTTGAACAGTGCGTCAACGTTGTCGAAAAGTACGATTACCAGGCCAAGATCATGTTCTCGTCCGTGCGTTACCCGGAACATGTGCGCCAGGCGCTGATCTCGGGTGTACACGTGTGCACGGTGCCATGGGGTGTAATGAAGAAACTGTGCGTGAATGCACTTACAGAAGTTGGTACGACGCAGTTTGTAGAGCATACGCAATTGATGACGGTGACGGTTCGCGACGCCCTGCGTGAGGCTAACCCGATTTGCAAGCCGACCGACACCGTCAAAGCAGCGATGATCAAGATGACCGAATCGCGCCTCGGCGCAGTGACGCTGGCCGATGACAAGAAGGGTGTTGTCGGTGTATTCACCGATGGAGACTTGCGACGCAAGATTCAGGAGCTGGGTGCCGAGGTTATTGACATGACCCTGGACAAGGTCGGCTTCTCACAGAATCCGGTGTCGATTTCCGCGGATGCGCTGCTTTACGATGCGGTTGCGAAATTCGAAGAATCGAAAGTGGATACGATCATCGCCCTTGACGGTGACAAACCGATCGGCATTCTAGACATCCAGGACGTTGTGTAATTGGTCCAGCCAGGACTGGTCGAGAAATTCACCGCCGCAGGCGGCAACTTCGTTACGCCGGCCGAGGAACTGATACAAAAACTCGCTGAGTGTCGTGCCGTCGTCTTTGACTGGGACGGGGTTTTCAATGCAGGCCGCAAAGGCCACACATCGTCGAGCGGCTTCGCCGAAGTGGATTCAATGGGCACGAACATGCTGCGCTATGGTTTGTGGCGCCGGCAGGGCGAGCTTCCGTACACGGCAATTATCACTGGCGAAAACAACGAAAGCGCGATCGGGTTTGCCGAGCGCGAGCACCTGACCGCCGTTTATACGGGAATCCGCAGCAAGCAACACGTAATCGAGCACTTGTGTGGCGAACATGAGCTGAAGCCAGCACAGATAGCCTGTGTGTATGACGACATCAACGATCTGCCGATGGCTGAGGTCTGCGGATTGCGTTTGAGAGTGGACAGTCCAGCGAGCCCGATGTTCGCAGGCTACGTGGAACGCCACGACCTTTGCGACTATGTTACGGGTGCAAAATCAGGCGGCTACCCGGTGCGCGAGATCTGCGAATTGTTGCTCGGGCTCATGGACGCATTCGACGATGTTGTCGAATCGCGGGTCGCATTTGACGCTGAGTACAATCAATATCTCG
>JAZFPY010000151.1:0-7940 GCA_036444875.1 Woeseiaceae bacterium
AGCTTACATATTACGGCGGTATTCGCCGCCTACCTCGTAGAGTGCCGCAGAGATTTGCCCGAGTGAACTGGACTTGACCGTCTCTATCAACTCGGCAAACACATTGCCACGCGACCTCGCAGTATTCTGAAGCTCGGCAATGGCCGCGGCATTATCCTCGCCGTGATTTTCCTCAAATTCCCTGACGTGCCTGATCTGATCCTGTTTTTCAGTTTCGGACGATCGGATCAGCTCGAGGTCATGGACTTCGTCTTCCTGTCCGGCTTTGGGCAGGAAGGTATTTACGCCGATGAGCGGATAAGAGCCATCGTGTTTCTTGCTTTCGTAATACAGGCTTTCTTCCTGAATCTTGCCACGCTGATACATCGTATCCATTGCACCCAGCACACCGCCGCGCTCGGAAATCCGGTCGAACTCCTTGTATACGGCCTCTTCGACCAGATCAGTCAGCTCGCCGATGATGAAAGACCCCTGCCCTGGATTCTCGCAATAGTTCAGGCCGAGTTCCCTGGAAATGATCATCTGAATTGCCACAGCACGACGCACCGACTGTTCCGTGGGCGTCGTGATCGCTTCATCGAACGCATTGGTATGCAGGCTGTTGCAGTTGTCGAAAAGTGCATACAGGGCCTGCAAGGTCGTGCGGATATCGTTGAAGCTGATTTCCTGCGCGTGCAGGCTGCGACCGGATGTCTGTACGTGATATTTCAACATCTGGCTCCGCGAACTGGCGCCGTAGCGCTCCCGCATCGCCCGCGCCCAGATGCGCCGCGCGACCCTGCCGATTACCGCATATTCCGGATCCATGCCATTCGAGAAAAAGAAACTCAGGTTGGGCGCAAAATCATCGATGTCCATTCCTCTTGCGAGGTAGTACTCGACAATCGTGAATCCGTTCGACAGCGTGAAAGCAAGCTGGCTGATCGGATTGGCGCCGGCCTCCGCGATGTGATAGCCGCTGATCGAAATGCTGTAGTAATTGCGTACGTTGTTGTCGATGAAGTATTGCTGCACGTCCCCCATCATTTTCATCGCGAACTCGGTCGAGAATATGCAGGTGTTTTGTGCCTGGTCTTCCTTGAGGATGTCGGCCTGCACCGTGCCGCGAACCGACGACAAGGTTCTTGCGCGGATCTCTTCGTAGGTTTTTTTCGATACCAGCTTGTCTCCCGATATGCCGAGAAGCCCAAGCCCGAGACCGTCGTTACCGGGCGGCAGCTCGCCGACATAGTCAGGACGATCTCTGCCTTCGAAAAAGGCATCGATCTTTTTCTGTGCTGCATCCCATTCGCCGGATTCCTTCAGGTGTTTTTCGACCTGCTGATCGATGGCGGCATTCATGAAGAACGCCAAAATCATCGGCGCCGGGCCGTTGATCGTCATTGACACCGAGGTAGTGGGTTTGCAGAGATCGAATCCGGAGTACAGTTTCTTTATGTCATCTACGGACGCGATGGACACGCCCGAGTTGCCGACTTTGCCGTAAATGTCCGGTCGCTCGTGCGGGTTCTCGCCATACAGCGTTACAGAATCAAATGCCGTCGACAACCGCGCAACATCCCGGCCCTGCGACAGGTAATGAAACCGGCGATTGGTTTTCTCCGGCGTTCCCTCACCTGCAAACATGCGGGTCGGGTCTTCGCCGAGCCGGCGATACGGATAAACTCCGCCCGTGTACGGATAGCCGCCCGGCAGGTTTTCTTGCATCAGGAAGATCAGCAGTTCGCCCCAGTCACGGTAATTCGGTGCCGCGATTTTGTGTATCTTTTGATGACTCAGGGATTCACGATAATTCCGGCCCGTTACTTCCTTACCGCGCACCATGTAGCTGTAGTTTTCAGTACGTACTGCATCTCGTCGCGCCGGCCACTCTTTTAGCAGTGTGACGGCTTCGTTACTCAATTCCTGCAATGCTTCCTGATAGCGTTGCCGCAGCACGAGGATCGATTGATCGGTCTTATCGGCCAGGGCATCGGTGGAATAGGCGTCGAGCTCCCCCGGCAGCTCCGGATCTTCGAGTGCTCTCAGAGCCTCATACAGATGTTGTACCAGACTCGCTGTCTCCGCTTGTGACCGAACGCTGCCATTGATCTCCCGTCCCTGCTCGCTGATCTCCGCAAGGTAGCGAATGCGCTTGCCGGGGATAACTGCCATGGCCCGCGGTTCCTTTTGCGACACGTCGATGTCCGGTGTCCATTTTTCCGCATCCAGGCCGACTTTTTCGGCCAGCCGCCGGCAAAGCTCGTAGAACATCCAGCTAATACCCGGATCATTGAACTGGCTCGCTATCGTCGGATAGACCGGAACATCTTCGTCGGCCATCTGGAACTGGACATGGTTTCGCTTCCATTGCTTGCGGATGTCCCGCAATGCATCCTCGGCGCCGCGCCTGTCATATTTATTCAGTACGATGAGGTCGGCAAAATCGAGCATGTCTATTTTCTCGAGCTGACTGGCCGCACCGTAGTCACTGGTCATCACATAAACGGAAAAATCGACCATATCGACGATTTCACTGTCACTCTGACCAATGCCCGCCGTCTCAACCAGGACAAGATCGAAGCCCAGTGAGTTCAGAAACAGAATGTGGTCGGCGAGCATTTCGCTGGTTGCGAGATGCTGACGGCGAGTCGCGATCGAACGCATGTATACCCGATCCGATCGCAGGGAATTCATGCGAATGCGATCTCCAAGCAACGCACCACCCGTTCTTCGACGGGTTGGGTCTACGGCGAGCACAGCAATTCGCATATCCGGATAGCAGCTCAGAAAACGATTCAGGATCTCGTCGGTAACGCTACTCTTGCCCGCACCTCCCGTGCCGGTGATACCCACGACGGGAACCCTGCCCGCCTGGACCTGCCATTCCTTTCGCAGGCTCGCGAGCTTTGCTTCGTCGAAGTGCCCCTCTTCGATCGCAGACATCATAGCCGCGATATCGATTGTTCGATCTGGCGATACGTTTGCGGGAGCGAACGTTTCGCGTCGCGCATTCTCCGTTCGAGCCACAAGATCCCGAATCATCTCTTGCAGGCCCATGGCCATGCCGTCGTGCGGATGGTAAATCCGCTCGACGCCATACTCCATTAACGACTCTATTTCCTCCGGTGTTATCGTGCCGCCGCCGCCGCCGAAGACCCTGATGTGAGATGCGCCAAGCTCGGCAAGCCTGTCCACCATGTAGCGGAAGAATTCGTTGTGACCACCCTGGTAGGAACTGACTGCGATGCCGTCGGCGTCTTCCTGAATAGCCGCGCGGACGATGTCAGCGACACTGCGGTTGTGACCAAGATGTATAACCTCGGCACCCTGGGCCTGAATGAGGCGGCGCATGATGTTGATAGCGGCATCGTGGCCATCGAACAATGAGGCAGCGGTGACAAACCGTAATGGTGTCGCGTCGGCCTTGCCGGAAACACCCGGCAGATCGTCTGCAGCGGTACTCATCGACCTCGGTCCTCCGCCAGATAAAGTGCTGATTTTTCGCCAAAATCAGGAAAAACCCATATAAGTCAATTACATAGGCTATTGCAATTATTTTAATATAGATTAAAATAATCCAGACGAGCGCAGAACACAAGTGCAGGCGCCCATTTTGACAATGGGATCAGCGACCATGCCGGCGCCGCGGAAGACACCCGCTGCGCCAGCGACACGACAAAGGGGAAATATGGTCAAAATTGCCGAAGAAACACGTTTCCAGCTGCAGCGGGGCAGGATGCTGAAAGCGGCGGCGACCTGCTTCAACGAAAAGGGATACAGCGGCACCTCACTCAAGGATGTCGCTAATCATCTTGGCTTGACAGATGCAGCCCTCTACTACTACGTGCGCAATAAAGAGGAACTGGTCTATCAATGCTACCTGCGCGCGGCGGAGCTCGGAAAAGAGGCGATGGATCGCGCACGCGCAGAAGGCCATTGTGGATTCGAGCAGGCCTTTTTATACATTCGCTACCACGTGGAAATCATGGTCGGCGATCGCGGCCCCGTCGCGATCATGAGCGAGATTCCCTCGCTAAAACCGACTCATCGCAACGACGTCCTGAACGTGTCGCGGCAGCACAGCACGGGCTTCGAAGAAATTCTGGCGGCCGGAATCCAGGACGAAAGCATCGCCGAATGTGACGTCCGAATGACGGGTAACGCCATAATGGGTGCCATCAACTGGATCCCGAAATGGTTCCACAGTGACGCGCTCCTGGCAAAGAAAGTGGTGGCGGAGTTTCCGAAGATATTGACCAACGGATTACGCAAGATCGAATCGTAGAAGCGATTCGCAGGAGCTGCTTCTACCGACGTGCGTCAATCTCCGGCATAAGCCCGCCTGATCTCTGCTTCGATCTCGGCTAACTCCAGCGCCTCGGAGTCATCCCCGATATCGACAACCTCGACCTGACCTTTCAAGTACTTGAGCCGTGCATCGATCCGGTTTTCTATCAGCTGATAGTAGTGCCCGCTGCTCATCTGGCCGAAACGACGATCGATCACCAGCATATGGCCTCCGCCCCTGGCACCGCCGCGCACCGAGCTGTTTCGCAACAGATCCAGATCCTCTCGAATGAGTTCAATAATCAGTACCCTGTCGCTCAATTCACTTTTGAGCTCTGCGAACAGCGCCTCTGTCGCGGCGAGCTGCGTTGGATTCAGGGTCTCCTCGAGTTCGTTCCCGGCCAGTGATATGGATGGCTCGCCGCGTTCTGCCGCAAGCCGATACCAGGCAAGAGCGACCGCCGGATCCTCTGCCACCCCAACGCCTGTCAGGTGCATGTATCCAATCATGTACTGGGCGTATTTGTCCCCTCTGGGTGCAAGCTCGTTACGATAAATGAAATAAGCACGGTCATAGGCGCCCTGGACATAGAGCTTTTCGACCTGCTCCTGCGTACGGCGCGTTCGCTGATCGGTTTCACCGCCGGGGAACGACGGATAGGTTTGCGCCAGAACGACAGCCGCTGTCAAAAGTGTGACAAGACCAAGGGGAATGGATAGCCGAATGTTCACAAGAGACTTCAATCAAATTCTCGAATGTCGCACCCCGGACGAGATGCATTCTCGCACACGCCACTCTTCGACGCGCTATCAATAAGAGTCTGATTGGACGACAAAAGTTCCATGCAAACGTTCTGCGGCAACATTAGCTCCAATGAGGCAGCATCAGGAACCCGCATCCAGAAAATCGGCCGACCTTTTCTCGAGATTCGCCTCGACGGCCTCGGTGTGATTCGGTGTCGCCATGACCCTGATCTGCAGCTCTGCTTCTCGCTGCAGCGCCCGTTCGACCGAATCGTGCCACGCGGTATTGATCAGGCTTTTGATGGCCCGAATTGCGTCAGGTGATTTGCCGGCAATCTCTGTTGCCAGTCCGCGGGCCGCATCGAGCGGGTCCTCCTGCACCGACGTAATGAGGCCGACCTCCTCGGCCTCGCTGCTGGCTATTATCCGGCCTGAATAGGCCAGCACCTTGATGCGGTCCACGGGCATGATGTCCCGAAGCGTGGCCGTGATCGCCATGTCAGGGATGATGCCCCACTTGATTTCCATGATGGAAAACCGCGCATCGGGGCTCGCGTAGCGAATGTCTGCGCCGAGGGCGATCTGCAGCCCTGCGCCGAAAGCGACGCCCTGGATTGCAGCGATAACCGGAACCGGCAATGCGCGCCAGACGTAGGCTGCGCTCTGGAAGAAGTTTGCCGGCGAGCCCTCACGAGCCTGGAACGCCTGCTTGTCGAGGCCCTCAATGCCGTCCCCCTGAAACACCGAAAGATCGATCCCGGCACAGAAATTCTCACCGGCGCCGTAGAGTACGACGGCACGTACGGATGAATCGTCAGCCAGCGACTCGCCTGCGTCAATAAGCGCTTCGATCATGGCAAGATCAACGGCGTTGTGTTTTTGCGGCCGGTTGAGGGTAACCTCGGCAACATGATTTCCAATTTCGACTGTCACTCTGTCACTCATTACTTGCTCCTGCAGCGACACCTGAATCCCGGGCAAGAGTTTAGCATCGGTGCGCGAGTTTTCGGCTTCGTCGCATTGATCATGTTTGCTCTTGCGAACTCGATCGCGACTGCATCCGAATATCCTGGCCCAGGGGTCTTCGAAGTCGTGCAGAGCGAGAGTGAGGTTCGAGTGCTGGTCTATCGTGGCGGCTTGCTCGGTGCTTTCGGGCACAACCATGTGATATCGACGACCGATATCGGCGGTCGCATCGAGATTCGTGAACATCCGGCCACTTCCAGTGTCTGGCTGACGATTGCGGTCGCGGGTCTTGAGGTCGATATTGATGAATTACGGCGTCAGGAGGGCAAGCCGTTCAGAAAAACAGTCTCTGACAAAAATAAGCAAGGCACGCAAGCGAATATGCTTGGCAGTAAACTGCTGGACAGCGCGAACTTCAGTAGTATCGATATCCGTTCCCGGTATTGGTCGGGTGAGCTGCCGGATGTCCTGGTCAAGTCAGAAGTCACCGTCAGGGGTCAGACTAATATCCTGGAATTTCCGGCCACAGTCAGTGCAGGCGATGAGCAAATTATCGTTACAGGGAGCTTCGTTGTGACGCATGGACAACTTGGACTGACGCCATTCAAAGCCTTTCTCGGAGGCATCCGCGTACGCGACCAAATGGAAATGAAATTTCGGATTACCGCGAGACGAGTAAGCGACTGACACTCATGCGGATAACGTGCACTTTCCATTGTTAATAACAACGGCATCGCGCGCCTTCACGAGGCAACGGAACGAGACGATATTGCGATCCTGCCACATTTCAGTGGTTACCGTGTCGCCAGGAAACACCGGCGCTGTGAATCGAACGTTGAACCCAGAGATGAGCGTGTAATCGTAGTTGCAGATGGTCTTGAGTATGGACCGACAGGCTATTCCGTATGTACACAGGCCGTGCAGAATCGGCCTTTCGAAGCCGGCTTGTCGTGCCACGACCGGATCCGCATGCAGCGGATTGCGGTCACGGCGCAAGCGGTAGAGTAATGCCTGATCGGGCCGTGTCTCGAGGTCACAACGCAGATCAGGTTCACGCTTCGGTAGCGTGTGCGGCGCTGGCCCCCGACCGGACGGGCCGCCGAATCCGCCGTCGCCACGCGCGACGATTGTATTGTTGACCACAAACAGCGCTGTATCGTCCTTTGCCATTCGGACCTCCGATTCGACGCAGATCACAGCGCCCCCGTCGGGACCTTTGTCGAAAGCAGCTACGACACGGCTGTCAGTCAATAGTTTGCCGGCGGCGGGCAACGGCCGGAATAAATCGAGTTTTTGTTCGCCGAGTAAAATACGGCTGTAATCCCAGCCACAGTCAGCGAGCAAATCACCCGGCGTCAGGGTGCTTGCCATCGTCGGCACCGTCTTGAGCGACCGCTCTTCAAAAACATACGGCAGCTCATCCTCGTCCATTGGATCACTGCCGAATCCAACGCCAAGTGCGTACAGCATCGTATCCGTATCGTCGTAACTGCTGGGCTCGTCGGTACACCTGGTGCCCATGAGCGCATCGTAGTTCAGTGGCATGATTCGACTATCCTGGCTGTCATTGCGTGTTTCCGGTTCAGGTCATGGAAGTTCGGGGGCTGCATTCTATTGCGGTGGTTATTGGGCAGCAAGTTGTCATACGATAGCCACCAGATCAAATCACCACATACAAAACCGATTTGAAACCGACAGCCAGCATCACGCTCAGGGCAGCACATCCGTCAGAGGCCAGGACAATTGCCTCGATGTCCCGGCTGCATATCGAGTACGGGCTCCACTGGCGCTGGACCCCGGCGAGGGTCAAGCGACATATTCGAGACAAGGACACCATGGTGCTGGTCGCAAGCAGGGATGGCGTAATCGCCGGGTTCGCGATCATGCGATTCGGTGACGATCAGGCACATCTTTTCCTGCTGGCTGTGCAGCCCGAATTCCGCCGTACCGGTATCGGTCGA
>JAZFPY010000152.1:0-2369 GCA_036444875.1 Woeseiaceae bacterium
CTCCGAGTCCCTGCAGACCGACTTCTTCCAGCATTGCTTTGGACTGCTCCCCGCGTTTGTCAGCCGGCACGCCCTGAATCTGCATGACGAACTCCACGTTTTCGCGTGCCGTCAAAACAGGAATCAGATTAAATGCCTGGAATACAAAGCCAATCTGGTGCAAGCGGAGCTTTGCGAGTTCGCCTTTGCTCAGGTTATCGATGCGCTGGCCAGCGATCCATACCTCGCCTTGGTCGGGCCGGTCGAGTCCGCCGATCGCATTCAGCAACGTTGTCTTGCCGCCGCCTGAAGGTGCGGACAGGCATACAAAGCCGCCCTCTTCGATTTCCAGATTGACGTGATCGAGGGCCTTGATCGCCTGGTCACCCTGGTAATAGGTCCTGCATAAATCAATACAACGTACAGCAGTCATAGTCAGACCTTGGTAATTGCTTCAACCGGTTGATAACGAGAAGCCCGCCAGGCAGGCGAAAGACTGGCGAGAAATCCGAGCGCAAGCACGACAATATTGGCCATGATGACATCGCGAATCTGGAGGTCCGGGTACAGCACGCTCGATGCGCCCATCATTTCCATTCCCTGTGCAACGGCCGAGATATCGATCCCGTCTTTCAGCGGTACCACCGTCATCCATGCGAACGCATTGCCGAGTGCCAGGCCAATGACCAGCAGCAGCAGGGATTCGACGACTATTTGCCCGAGAATATTGGCTGGTCGCATACCCAGCGCAAGCATCAACCCAATCTCCCGAATGCGCTCAAAGACTGCCATGACCAGGGTATTGACGAGACCGAACGACAGGGCAAGAAAAACGACGACTATCCAGACCAGCACGAAGCCGTCCATTATGTTGAGCATCGTACTGAGATACCTGTCGAGCTCGTACCAGGGCTCTACGACGACATCAGGGCCCGCAAGTTCGGAGACTCTTTTATACAGGGGCTCGATATTCTGGTAGTCGGCGGCGAGAAAAACGACTTCCGTCACGCGGTCGCCTATGCCGAGCATCTTCTGAATCGTCGCCCTGCCCGCGAAGACAAAAGTCTCCTCGAGGCTGTCGGGATCCGAATCGAAAATACCGACAATACGAAAGCCACGATCCGCAATCTCGTTGTCGGGATCCTGACTCATCAACACGACTCGTTTACCGAGTCTGGTATCGAGCTTGTCCGCAAGTTTCCGGCCGATGACGATACCGCTGTCGGCTTCGTCTTCGAGGTATCGTCCCTCTGCAATGTCATCTGCAACAAATGTAATTTGTGCCTCGGTAGCGGGATCGATGCCGAACAGCGTCACTCCGCGGGACTCGCGTTCGCTGGTGATCACGGCGGGCACTTTGACCCGGCTTGCCCAGGGCTCAAAGCCGTTATCACCGAAAATTTCGTCTAATGCAGTCCCGGTCGCCGGAATCAGATTGTTGACACTTGGATCGTCGCGAAACCCGGGATGATGAATCTGCACGTGCCCTGGTAATGCCTGAATACCGCTGCGCAGCATGTCATTAACCATGCCGCGCATCAGCGCCGTCATGAAAATCATTGCCCAGACACCCACGGTGATCGCCGAAATCATGATGATAGTGCGACGGTGATTTCGCCAGAGGTTGCGCCACGCGAGCATTGCCAAAATTTCGAGTTGACGCATTAGCCGGCCCTCATGGCTTCGACCGGCTGCAGCCAGTGGAGTCGAAGTGCAGGATACAAGGCTGATGCAAGCGTACCTGCGAAAACAGCGGCCGGACCGGCGATGAGTGTTCCCGGCGTCACTTTTGGATACATGAGTGCGGGTAAATTGAAAACCGCCGCCAATTCATCCATGCCGGGATAAGAGAATCCGTTTACGGTAAACCATGAAGTCAGGAGGGCCCCGAGTAAAGCGCCCAATACCAGCCCCACAATCCCCATCAGCGCCGTTTCAAGCATGACGAGTCTGCCGAGCCGTCCCGGCGTCAGGCCAAGCGACATGACGATGCCAAATTCCCTGGTTCGCTCCAGAACCGACATGAGTTGCGTGTTCATCACGCTGAACGCCACCAGTATCACCAGCAGGCCATACATGAACCACGCGCTGGTCAGGTCCGCCTGAATCGCCTGCTTGAGCCCGGGTTGTAATGCTTCCCAGTCATGCACGACCAGGCCCGAGCCGAACGGCAGGCGTTTTTCAGCCTCTTGTTTCGCGGCGGGCACGTCTGACAAGTTCGGCGTCGTCATTACAAGCTGATGGCCGGCGCCGTCCATCGCAAACATGTCCTGGAACAGGCCGAGCGGAATCTCCGCAATGCTACGATCCAGATCCGGAATGCTGCTGTCGAAAATGCCGACGATCGATACGATGGCGGCGGCGAAGGATCCGTCGCGGCCGGTGCCCAG
>JAZFPY010000153.1:0-4519 GCA_036444875.1 Woeseiaceae bacterium
GTTGCGAGGAGAACGGTTGCGAAGTACCGCGAAGCTATGAAGATTCTATCTTCCAGCGAACGCAAGGTTCGGAAACCGAAATGATAAACCCATCAGATATAGAGGAGGTCAAGCAGACATAAAAAGAGCATCACATAGCCGCCGACACAGTGGGGAGAAACGTCGGCAGAGTCGCAGTCGATTACGACAGTGGAGAAAATTATGCAGCTAAACGTTACGGGCCATCACGTTGATATCACCATCGCATTGCGCAAGTATGTGGTAAACAAACTAGAAAAAATCGAGCGGCATTTTTATAATGTATCTGATGTGCATTGCATTCTGACTGTAGAAAAATTACGCCATAAAGCGGAGGCCACAGTCAGCCTCAACGGTGGTAAGATCTATGCCGACGCGACAGAGGAAGACATGTACGCAGCGATTGACGGCCTCATCGACAAACTGGATCGACAGGTCAAGAAATACAAAGAAAAGCTCGCCGACCACCATGCCCGGGACACTAATAAGAGAAATTTTGGTTGAATAAAGCTTTGTCCATTGCAGTCACGGTGACCGCAATGGAAACATGCGAAGCCCGATGATCGTCGATCGCCGGGATTTTCAACCAGCACTGTCAACAAATACCGGCCATCATTCATGATTTTGGAACAACTAATAAGCCCCGACAGTGTCCTTTGCAATGCGCATGCACGCAGCAAAAAACACAGCCTCGAAATTCTGAGCGAGCTGCTCGCAAACCCAAATCCCGACATTGCCAATGAAGAGATCTTTGCGAAGCTCATAGAAAGGGAGCGGCTGGGCTCTACCGGCCTGGACAAGGGAACCGCCTTTCCACATTGCCGCATATCAAGTGTGCTGAACAGTTGCGGCGCGTTTATGAAGCTCTCTGATCCGGTGGATTTCGACTCACCTGACGGTGAGTCGGTCGACCTGATATTCGGACTTATTTTGCCGACAGAGTTAAACGACATCCATTATGCCGACATTGATATGATCACCGGGTTTTTGACCAATGATTCGCTGATCGCCAAACTTCGTAGCGCGAACTCAAGCAGCGAACTATATGACACTCTCCTCGCGGGTCATGTACCAGCAAGCACGAAAATGCAAGGCGTGCAGAGATCCTGATGGGCCGGCGCGTTGGGCCGCCGGGGCGCTGACCAGGAACTGACGGCAGGCAAGCAATGTCCGGGGAAATGAGACTTATCATCGTCAGCGGACTGTCCGGTTCGGGGAAAAGCGTTGCGCTGCACGTGCTCGAAGACCTTGGCTTCTACTGCATCGACAATTTACCGGCCGCATTGCTCAAGTCGCTGCTCGACGAGGTAACCCACCATGGCGAGCAGTCGACCAATCGGATCGCGGTGGGCGTAGATGCCAGAAACCGCTTGAGCGACCTCGAGTCGCTGCCCGAATTTATCGGGGAACTTCGCAAAATCAATGTTCAGACGGACGTTCTGTTTCTGCAAGCGAGCGATGACATATTGCTGAAACGCTACGGCGAAACACGCCGTAAGCACCCACTGGCCGATCGCGGCACCGAACTCCGGGCAGCCATTGCCAAAGAACGGAAATTGCTTGGCCCGGTCATCAATTCCGCCGACCTCGTGATCGACACCTCGCGAACCAGTGTTTATGAGCTTGCCGAGGTAATTCGCGAGCGTGTCGATCGGCGCAAAACAGGCATGCTTTCCGTCCTGATCGAGTCATTTGGATACAAACACGGGATTCCGGCGGACGCCGATTTCGTCTTCGACCTGCGGTGTCTTCCGAACCCCTACTGGACGACGGAGCTCAGGGCATTGACGGGACAGGACGAAGCCGTCCAGAACTTTTTGAACGAACAACCACAATTTCAGCGCATGTATGAGGACATACTCTCGTTCCTGAGCCGCTGGATACCTGAATATGTCAGTTTTGACCGCGCCTATCTCACGATCGCACTCGGATGTACCGGCGGCCAGCATCGTTCAGTTTACATGGTGGATAAGCTTGCCGCCGCACTGAGAGAAAAGCACGACCCCCTTCTGACCCGCCATAACGAAATTTCCGCCAGCACCCATAGTGGAGATCAGTCCTAGCCGCAGTCGCTAAGGACGGCTAAACTTCGGCCGAACCGATTTTTCGTCGGTGTCTTTACGTCTTGCAAAGACGGGCCGAGGCAGGATCCATGGAAGCGAGAGAGCACATCCAGACCAACCTGAGACTGCTGCGCGAGAGCCTCGACAGCGGCAGCATGCGCTCGGCACGACTTCTGATCCACAGTTTGCACCCCTCCGAACTGGCGCGCTTACTCGAGTCACTGCCACTACGCCAGCGCGCCGTCATCTGGGAAATGGTCGAACCAGAGCTCGAAGGCGACGTACTCGTCGAAGTGGCCGAGGAAGTTCGTGATGGCCTCATAAAGGGCATGCAGGCGGAGGAACTCCTTGCAGCAACCGAGGGCATGGAGCTTGACGACCTTGCCGACCTTGTCGCCGATCTGCCTGAAGCTCTGACACAGGAAGTACTACGTTCGCTCGACAAGCAGGATCAGGAGAGGCTCCGCCAGGTTCTTGCCTACGACGAGGACAGCGCCGGCGGTTTGATGAACGTTGACATCATCACGGTTCGACCGGATGTTACGGTCGAGGTCGTGCTGAGATATCTTCGTGCGCATGGCGATATTCCTGACGGCACAGACACGATATATGTCGTCACTCGGGACAATAAATATGTTGCGTCCCTTTATCTGACCCGCCTTCTCACACAGAACCCGGATCAGTCCGTTGAGACAGTAATGTCAACCGACATCCTGCCGATGCCTGCTCATACCCCGACAGAAGAAGTCGTCTGGGAATTCGAGAACCGCGACCTGTTGTCGGCGCCCGTTGTCGACGACGAGTATCGTGTCGTTGGGCGCATAACTGTGGATGATGTAGTCGATATTATTCGCGATGAAGCCGAACACTCGTTCATGAGCGCCGCCGGTCTCGATGAAGAAGACGACATGTTTGCGCCCGTCGTCAAAAGTGCTCGACGCAGAGCGGTTTGGCTGGGCGTCAATTTGGCAACGGCATTTCTGGCCGCTTCGGTCGTCGATATGTTTCAGACCACCGTCGACAAGATTGTCTTACTCGCCGTTCTCATGCCCATCGTGCCAAGCATGGGCGGCGTGGCCGGCACCCAGTCGCTAACGATAATCACGCGCGCCATGGCACTCGGGCTCATCGACAAAACGAATGCTCGCGGAATTCTCAAGAAGGAACTGATGGTGGGAATCCTGAACAGTATGGTTTGGTCAGTTGTGGTCGCATTGTTTGCCTATGCCTGGTTCAACGAGTGGCGCATCGGCGCGGTTATCGCCGCCGCCATGACGATTAATCTGACCATCGCAGCAGGCGCAGGATTCGCTATTCCACTCACGCTGAAACGGATGAATATCGATCCCGCGCTCGCTGGCGGCGTCGTTTTGACGACCATAACCGACGTTGCCGGCTATATGGCATTCCTGGGTCTGGGCGCCGCATTTCTCTTATAAGCACCGGCCTCTGTGCAACTAGTCGCCGAAACTGCTGAGATCCCGGGCTACCCAGCTGGGTGCAAAAAGTCTCGGCACATCTTCACCCGTTACGAAAGCGTGCAACTGGTCTCTTACAGCCATTGCATCGCTATAGCCGAGATCGATTAATTCCTGTGTATAACCCCGCTCGAACAGCAGATAGCTGAGTAGCCGGTCCTCGCCTGGATTCCGGCCGCCGATCCCTCTCAGAAGGCCCCGTAATGGCAATGGCAGGTCCTTCCTGTGCCGGTGCGCTATAGCCCTGAGGTCCTTGCTCGGCACAATAACCATCGTATCGATCGGACGCATCTGGATTAATGTGCCAGTGCGCTTTAGCGGTTCGACGGAATCGACGAGCTGATTGATCCGCGTCATTCTCTCGAGATCGGAATAAAGTCCGTCCATAAACAGCGTATCGAGCATATAGCCGGCGATCTGCGCCAGACTCGGAGAACGCTGTGTAGCCCCGGGCTCTGCGGCCGGATCTGCCGTTTCATCCCGCACACCGACGACGAGAATTCTGTCGGCACCCAGGTGAATGGCCGGACTAAGCGGTGTTGCCTGACGCATCGCACCATCGCCAAAATACTCACCATCAATGTTCACCGGTGGAAATATCATCGGTACGGCAATACTCGCCATCAGGTGGTCAAGATGCAGGTCCTGGCGCATACCAAGTCGGCGCGTACGCGCCCAATGATGTTTCCCTGGCACTGCCTGGAAGAAAGTCGTCGATCGCGCGCATCCGTAACTGGCTGCGGTCACTGCAACGGCATCGAGATACCCGTTTTCGATCGATGTCTGAATGCGGGGAAAACGAATATTGCGACTCAGGAGAGACCTGAGCGGTGTATTGTCAAGCAAAGATCGCGGCGCGCCGACGATCAGGCCGCCGAAGATCATAGCAGCCATCCAGTGCAAGCTGCTCTTGAACATAGTCCAGCTGTCGGTGCGAAACACCTGGCTGCTGTGAAAATG
>JAZFPY010000154.1:0-2386 GCA_036444875.1 Woeseiaceae bacterium
CGCGCATCGATGTACGAATACCGGAAAAAGGCAGTCAGGCATTCATCGACAGAATCAGGAACCTCTTACCGGCCGAGGCCCGACTGCTGAGTGCGGAACGCCGCACGCAATCCGTGACGGAAATGAGCGCGGCTTTTATGACCAATCTCACGGCCATGAGTTTGCTGGCACTCCTGGTCGGTGTATTCCTTATCTATAACAGCGTGGGTTTTGCGGTCTTGCAGCGTCGCAGACTCATTGGCGTGCTCAGGGCTTTGGGGCTGACACGGCGGCAGACCTTTTTCCTGATTCTGAACGAGGGCCTCGTACTGGGAGTTGTCGGGGCAACGCTCGGTGTCATATGCGGCATCTGGCTGGGCGAGCAGTTGCTGGTACTGGTCTCGCGATCGATCAACGATCTTTTTTTCGTCGTCAACGTCACCGAGGTGGAATTGAGTCCGGCTTCGATCATCAAAGGCCTGGTCGCGGGCCTTGGCGCAACAGTGATTGCCGCAGCCGTACCGGCGATCGAAGCGTCGTCCTTTCAACCGCGGCTGGCACTGACACGCTCGGTGCTCGAGCGTCGCGCCGGCAGGTTGCTGCCAATCATCGCCATGGTCGGAATCGGCGCGGCCTTGCTTGCGATCCTGTTACTCAATGTATCCGGCAACAATCTCATTGCTGGACTGGCAGCCATGTTCCTGCTGATTCTTGGCCTCGCCCTGTGTATCCCGATTGCGGTAAAGGCGTTCTCGAACTTCGCCGCACCAGCAGCCAGGAAACTGGGCGGTATCACGGCAAGGCTTGCCGTAACAGGCATAAGCGCAAACCTGAGTCGGACCGGTGTGGCGATTGTTGCCCTGGCCGTTGCCGTATCTGCAACCGTTGGTGTCAGTGTCATGGTTGACAGTTTCAGGATTTCTGTGAGCGACTGGCTCGGCAACACTCTGCGCTCCGACATATATATAGGAGTGCCACGGGGTCAGCTCGACGCGGATTTGATCGATGATTTACTCGACGTCGATGGCGTTTCTGAATACAGCACCAGACGCAGAATCTGGCTGGAATCAGAGGCTGGCCGCACCCAGGTCTTCGCCTTGCAGATGGCATCGCATAGTTATGCCGGCACCAAAATACTCGATGGCAATCCTGCTGAAGTCTGGCGGGCCTTTGACGAGCAGGGTGCCGTGCTCGTTTCCGAACCCTATGCCTACAGACACAACGTTAAACGTGGCGACACGCTTGCGCTAAACACCGCGAATGGTAATCAAACCTTCCATATTGCGGCCGTTTATCAGAGTTACGACAGAAACCAGGGGTCTGTGCTCATGAGCCGCAGTACCTACGAACGTGCTTTCCAGGACAACGGCATCGATGCGATCGGACTCTATTTGAGTCCGGATGCCAACGCGGAGGATGTCATTGAACAGCTGCGCAGGGTCGCGATGGGCCGTCAGGCAATACTCGTGCGGAGCAACAAGGAACTCCGCGATCAGTCGCTGGAGATTTTCGACCGCACGTTCATCATCACCGATGTCCTTTACTGGCTGGCGGTGGGTGTCGCACTCATCGGTACCCTGGGCGCAATGTTGGCATTGCAACTCGAGCGTGCACGGGAACTGGCCGTGTTGCGAGCTGTCGGCATGACGCCGGCCCAACTGGCCAGTATGGTGACCGTCCAGTCGGGCTTTATTGGTCTCCTAAGCGGCCTTGCCGCTATCCCGTTAGGCCTCGTGATGGCCGCCGTGCTCATTCTTGTGATTAACCGGCGCGCCTTCGGCTGGCAGATGGACATCACGATATCGTGGCAGGTGCTGGTCACTGCTTTGGCCCTTTCCATCGGTGCCGCTCTCATCGCTGGCATCTATCCCGCTTACCGTGGCGCAAGCGCCAAACCGGCCCTCGCCATGCGCGAGGAATAGCGCAGTAATAACATGAAAAAAATACTGTTAATTATTGTTTTAATAATAATTATCCTTGGCAGTATGACCTGGATGTGGCCTCAGGCAGACCCGGCAAACGCCGTCCCGCAACCCGCAAGTGGCTCCTCCCGGCTCTCGGAACTCCTTAACGATGAGGGCATGGAAGCCTATGCCAGTGCCATCGAACCCAGGGCTTTCTCCTTCCCCACCGACCACGGCCCGCATCCCGAATACAGGAACGAGTGGTGGTATATCACGGGTAATCTCGATGCTGAGAATGGACGGCGTTTTGGCTTCGAACTGACCATTTTTCGCTTTTCACTGACACCACAGACTGCAGACGAGGAGCCCAATGCTTCCGAGTCGTCCGCATGGACAGGCAAGCAGGTCTATATCGGGCATTTTGCCGTCACCGACGTCGACAACGAGCAATTCCATGTCGCGCAGCGCTACGCACGCGGTTCATTGGGCCTCGCGGGCGCTCA
>JAZFPY010000155.1:0-4913 GCA_036444875.1 Woeseiaceae bacterium
CATGCCGGTGGGCGGGGCAAAGCGGGCGGCGTGAAGCTGTGCCGGTCGATCGAAGAGGTCGGGCAGCACGCCGGAGATATGCTCGGCCGGCAACTCGTTACGCACCAGTCGGGCCCGGAAGGCCTGCCGGTGAACGTCGTTTATGTCGAGGAAGGTTCGGACATTGCCCGCGAGCTTTATCTCAGCATGCTGATAGATCGCGAACTGAGCCAGGTGTCCTTCATTGCTTCTGCGGCCGGCGGGATGGACATCGAGCAAGTGGCGGCCGATACGCCCGAACAAATATTCACGGTCGCCATCGATCCGGATGCCGGTGTTCAGGATTCCCAGACTGCAGAGTTATCTACCGGTCTCGGCCTCAAAGGTAAGCAAAGCGAACAGTTTGCGGATCTGATTGTTCGCTTGTACAAGCTCTTTGTCGAATGCGACGCGAGTCTGGTGGAAGTCAATCCGTTAATTGTTACCAAGAGCGGCGATGTCATTGCGCTGGACGCCAAAATCAACATCGAGGGAAATGCATTGTTCAGGCAGGAGCGCCTCGTCAAACTTCGCGATATATCTCAGGAAGACGAACACGAGCGCGAGGCGGCCGAACACGATCTGAATTATGTGTCACTGGACGGGGATATTGCCTGCATGGTTAATGGCGCAGGGCTCGCGATGGCAACAATGGACCTCATCAAGCTTCACGGCGGTGAACCAGCGAACTTTCTTGATGTCGGCGGTGGTGCCACGAGCGAGCGGGTTGCCGAGGCATTCAAAATCATACTCTCCAATGACAAAGTTGCGGCAATCCTCGTCAATATTTTTGGTGGCATTGTACGCTGCGACCTGATCGCCGAAGGAATCATCGTCGCGGTCAGAGATGTTGGTGTCAGCGTTCCCGTCGTGGTCCGTCTCGAGGGCACGAATGTCATAAGAGGACGCCAGTTGTTGGCAGCCAGCGGCCTGGACATCATTACCGCCGATGATCTTACGGATGCGGCACAAAAAGTTGTCGCTGCAACTGCGTGAGAAAGCAAACAAAATGAGCATACTCGTCGATAAGGAAACCCAGGTTATCTGTCAAGGCATCACGGGCAATCAGGGTTCATTTCACACTGAACAATGCATGGAGTACGGGACCAAGGTGGTCGCCGGTGTTACGCCGGGGCGCGGCGGGCAGGAGCATCTCGGCGTGCCGGTATTCAACACAATGAAGGAAGCAGTTGCCGACACTGGCGCCGAGGTCAGCATGATCTACGTGCCGGCTCCGTTTGCTGCGGGCGCGATCATCGAGGCTGCCGAAGCCGGCCTGAAGTTGATTGTCTGTATTACCGAGGGCATTCCGGTCCTCGACATGGTGCAGGTGAAATCGGCTCTAAAGGGAAGCGAAAGCCGTCTTATCGGCCCCAACTGTCCGGGCATCATTACACCGGAGGAATGCAAGATCGGTATCATGCCTGGTTTCATTCATAAGAAGGGCAAGGTCGGTGTCGTGTCCCGATCCGGCACATTGACGTATGAAGCGGTCTATCAGACGTCTCAGAATGGCCTGGGCCAAAGTACCTGCATCGGCATCGGGGGCGATCCAGTTCGCGGCATGGATTTTCTAGACTGCCTGGCGCTTTTTCAGGCAGATCCCGAGACGGAAGGCGTGATCATGGTGGGTGAGATCGGCGGTACGGACGAGGAAGCGGCCGCCGAATACATAAAATCGGAATTCAGCAAGCCCGTTGTTGCGTATATTGCCGGCGTGACGGCGCCGCCGGGCAAACGGATGGGACATGCAGGCGCAATCATTGCGGGCGGCAAGGGTTCGGCCGAGGACAAGTTCAAGGCACTCGATGCAGCAGGCGCCACCACAGTCCGGTCGCCGGCCGAGCTTGGCAGTACAATGATGGAATTACTTGGCAACTGACGGACATGTGCAGCCCGTGGCTGCTCGTATCTGCTCACATTGCCTGATAACGCAATGAACAAATC
Source organism: Woeseiaceae bacterium (assembly GCA_036444875.1). Classification (GTDB taxonomy): domain Bacteria; phylum Pseudomonadota; class Gammaproteobacteria; order Steroidobacterales; family Woeseiaceae; genus JACZWL01. The sequence continues at coordinate 1,966 of JAZFPY010000155.1, forward strand.
CGTCTATATCGCATTGGCCCAGCTCAATCTTTTCGTCGGCGATGTCACCGGTAATACCAAAAAGATTCTGGACTATGTAACGCGCGCACGCGATGAGTTGCAGGCGGATCTCGTCGTCTTTCCAGAACTCGCCATCTGCGGATATCCGCCGGAGGACCTGTTGTTTCATGCCGGCCTGCTCCGCCGTGTCGATGCGGCACTCGACGAAATTTGCAGGTCTGTCAAGGGAATCGCAATTCTCGTTGGCTTCCCGGAATATTCAAACGATAAGATATATAACGCCTGTGCGGTCTTTCAGGACGGCAAGATACTTGCGCGCTACAGAAAGCACCTGCTGCCGAATTACCGGGTATTTGACGAAGAGCGGTACTTTACGGCCGGCAAAGATGCCGCTGTTTTTTCGCTGAATGGTGTTCGTATCGGCCTCAATATTTGTGAAGATGTCTGGCGGCCGGCTCCCGCCGCTGCTGCCAAGGCGGCCGGTGCGGAATTTATCATCGCCATCAATGGATCACCCTACGAACTGGAGTCTCGGTCGAAACGTGAAGATGTGGTACGTCAGCGTGTGCAGGAGACCAGGCTACCGGTCATGTATTTGAATATGGTTGGCGGGCAGGACGAACTCGTCTTTGATGGTGGATCTTTTGTCATGGATGCAGATGGTGAGATCGCGTTTCGAGCAAAGCCCTTCGAGGAAGGGCTGCACCGAGTCGTGATGAAAGCGACCCCAGCGGGTGTAGTTCCCGAACCGGGCAACGTTGAACCCCGGATGTCTACAGAACAGAGCGTATATAAAGCGCTGGTGACCGGCACTCGGGATTACATCGAGAAAAACGGTTTCCCGGGGGTCATTCTCGGCCTGTCCGGAGGCGTCGATTCGGCGTTGATCCTGGCGATCGCATGCGATGCCATCGGCCCGGAGCGGGTAAGCACGGTCATGATGCCCTTTCGTTTTACATCGACGATGAGCCAGGAGGATGCGACGGCTGAGGCTGCCGCATTCGGTGTGCAATACAATGTCATTCCCATTGAACCGATGTATGAGGCGACGGTAAAGCAACTTGCAAAAGTCTTCGAGGGCGCCAAGCAAGATGCGACCGAGGAAAATATTCAGGCCCGGTGCCGGGGCATGTTGCTGATGGCAATATCGAACAAGACCGGCCTGATGTTACTGACGACAGGTAACAAGAGCGAAATGGCTGTCGGCTACGCGACCCTGTACGGTGACATGGCCGGTGGTTTCGCGCCGATCAAAGATTGCAGCAAGTCTCTTGTGTATCGACTCGCGAGGTACCGGAATACGGTCAGTCAGGTTATTCCGGAACGAGTCATAACAAGACCGCCATCGGCGGAGTTGAAAGCAAACCAGAAGGATAGTGATTCATTGCCCGCGTATGATGTTCTTGATCCGATTCTGGAGGCTTTCATTGAAAAGGACCTGTCGGTCGATGAAATCACGGAACTCGGCTTTGACCGGGATGTCGTCGTGCGTGTCCTGGCGCTCGTCAAACGCAGCGAATATAAACGCCGTCAGGCGCCGCCAGGCATTCGTATCAGCGGCCGCGCCTTCGGCCGCGATTGGCGATATCCGATAACTTCCGGCTACCAGTTCCCCGAATAGACTCCTAGCTGTCGTTTGGGAAGTTTGACTGCAGCACGCGCCTCGTGTCTGCGGCAAGATCCAACATGCCGAGGCGTTCATAAGCTTCGATCATTATCTCCAGAGACTCTTTGCCGCTGTCGGCGCCGTTGTATTGCTCGATGGCACCCTTGGCGCGATTGAGTGCCGCTACATAAGCGTCACGCTCGAGATAAAAACGAGCAACCTTGTTTTCGTATGATGCCAGGCGGTTTCTCAGATAAACCATGCGCTGGTGGGCATCTTGAGCATAAGGGCTGGCGGGATAGCGTTCGACGAGACGGCTTAACAATGAAAAAGCCAGCTCTCCGTCACGAGGCGGCCGGCCTGCCACGTCTCTCCTGAACCAGCGTTCGAGAAAGCCGGGCCCCTTTTCGAAATAGGCAAGCCCTTTGATGTAAAGCGCGTAATCCACGCTCGCGTGGGTGGGGTTTTCCCGAATGAACTGATCGGCTGCACCGATCGCTTCGTCCTGCCGTCCGAGCTTGTAATAGCAATACATCAGCTCGAGCTGAATCTGCTTGGCGAAATCGCTAAACGGAAAGCGGGCCTGCAGCGCCTCGAAAATGCCAATCGCCTTGCGGTAATTCTGACCCATCATCGCTTTTTGAGCGGTCTCATAGGCCTCCCGAATATCCTGCACCGCGTCGTATTCTTCCGGGTCGCCGGCACAGCCGGCAAGCAAGCCGACAATGACAAGTAATGCCAGAACGGAGCACGGCTGGACTATCCGCGAAAAGATACTGGCTGATCTGGATCCTTTGCTCATCTGCTGTTCAAATTCTTCGAATACGATTATGACCATGTGCCCGGGCCGCCACGCACAAACCCGGCCAAGCCGCTAACTATACCGTAAACTCCCGTGTTGCCTGAATACAAACCCCGTGGCAGCTTGATGGCGGAAGAATTCCAAACAAAAACGGTGCCTGATGATCTTGCCGGCCAACGATTTGACCGGGCTCTGGCCAAGATGTTTCCGGAATATTCGCGCAGCCGCTTGAAAAGCTGGATTCTGCAGGGCTTTGTTACGGTCGACGGCGGCGAAAAGAGGCCGCGGGACCTGGTGTCCGGTGGCGAAACCGTGTCATTGCGGCCGGCAGAAGAGCTTGGCGTCGTCAGCGCCCCGGAGCCAATGGAACTCGACATTGGTTTCGAAGACGACGAATTGCTCATTGTTAACAAACCCGCCGGCCTCGTCGTTCACCCGGGCGCAGGAAATCTGCGCGGAACACTGATGAACGGGCTGTTGCACAGGATACCCTCCCTGGCGGAGCTGCCGCGCGCGGGAATCATCCACCGACTGGACAAG
>JAZFPY010000156.1:0-2318 GCA_036444875.1 Woeseiaceae bacterium
TGCGATCTTCGGCAAAGATAGAATAGTGCACGACATGCTTATTGCCGGATTGTGATTTAAACGAGCTGTCCTTGGAGAATCGAACGAGTTCATTGCAACGAATGCTGGCGCGTTTTATCGGAATACCAAGGATGCGGCGCACTGCTCTTAATTCGGTGCCATCTTTAATGACCTGCAGGGAGTTCAGGACGGAATAAAGACTCCCCAGTATGGCTAGCAGGCCAACGCCGGCGAAGACGGCGGCAAAAATATTTCCGAAGATGCCTTGCTCTTCCCAAACAATCATATACCAGCCGATGGCGCTGAATACTGCACCGACGATGAGGCCGGCCAGTGCCGGCCCGATATTGCGACCGGCAGGATAGAGCATCTCCTTGCCACCGATGCCGGATTGCAACTGCACGGCGTTTCTGACCGCCAGGTCATCCATTTGATCTGTCAGGTTGCGTGCGCTGTCAATGGCGCGCGAAGAGATATGACGGGACTGCTCGCCGGTCGCGTAGACGGGGATCTCGTAGTTCCGGTCGATATCGACACCGGGCAGATCGGCTTTGAGATTCAGACGCCAGAGATAGTAAGCATCAGTGCTTTGATCGGCGTCCGATTCAGCAAGTCCTGCTGGCACGTCGAAGCGGAAGCTGAGTCGCGTGCCTTTGGGCCCTGATTCGGTGTGGGCGATCTGCTTATCCTGCCATTTCGCTTTCTCTTGCCGGCTGCGGTTCTTGCCGCTGCCGGATACATAGCTGTGCACGTTGGTTAGCGTCAACATGATGTTCGCGCTTGAGTCGTAAGGCAGATTGATATCGATCGTGCCGCCGACATGGCCATCGAGGGCGCCCGGGAATGGATCGAGTGTTACTGGCGCCGGACCGAAGCGTCTCCACTCCAGCGTACTGCGAACTGCCCAGACGATGAGCCAGATACCGACCAACGGAAATAAAAGCCCAAGGAGTGCAGCGTAGTTCTCTTTCTCGACAACTTCATTGAACATGAGGAAAGGCAACGGGGCCGATACGAGGTTCCAGAATGCGGCGAAACCCCAGGTGAAATACATCGTTTTTTTCGAATTCGATTTTACGGTCGGCGTTTGCCACTCGTCGTTGACCAGCCACGGCTGGTCGCGGTAGACAGGAGCGGATGTGTCTTTCTGCTTTGGTGCTCGAAAAGCCCAGATGATCAAGCCGAGGCCGGCCCCTCCGAACACGAAAAGAAATATGGACTTGAAACCGATCAGGCCCCAGCGCAAATCGCGGTCAATGGTGGCTTCGCGCGGATCATTCGGGTCGACGTAAATGGTGATCGCTTCGCCACGGCCGAATGCGGCGCTGAGTTTTCGACCCATGTCTTGCTGATAGTCACCGATATTGTCGGCGCCGCCGGTAATGGAAACGCGATCGCTGGTGAACTCCTGCCCGCCGATGGTGTAGGCATAAATGGCATATGCCTCATAGGTATAAGAGTCATCGCCGGAGTGAGAGTAATAACCAGCCTGAATAAGGCGTGCCTCCGTTGGCTGCCAGCTCTGCATATGCCAGGCGTCGGTGAACGCACTGCTTATAGACCACAGCATCCATACGCCGATCCCGAAGAAGGGGAGGCCGAACAAAATGAGGAAAATTCTTCCTTTCATGTCAAACCCAATGCTTGCGGTGGATGAAAACACTTGATTGGCGGGTTACATCCAGGCCGCCTGGCCCTTCCGAGTGAGGCAACGTACCCGCGCACCATCATGGTTCCTGACTTGCAAGCCAATGTGCAAATCGGAATACAGCGTAGCAATCCACAGCTTTTCAGGATGTGAGGTTTGTCGCACAAGAAGGTATCGGTCACCGACTTCGTTCGAACCCAATCGTCCATAAAGTCCAGCACGTATAGCGGCCATCATCGCGGTATAGCCAGCGCCCTACATCGGTTGATGACGAACTAGCGCTTTAGTTAGCTCACGACGAGATGCGCGCCGAAGAATAGTACAGGCAGTACGATCACGGTTCGTAGCAAGAAGATTACGGCAAGGTCGGTAACGCTGAGTGGCAAGCTGGAGCTCAATATGATTACACCGAGTTCTGACATGAATATGAGTTGGCAGACCGACAAACCAGCGAGAATGAAGCTTGTTATGTTGCTGTCGATACCGGCCGCGACAATCGCAGGCATGTACTGATCCAGATAGCCTGAAAGTAGTGCCGGCGCCGCCGCGGCTGCATCTGGTAATTGCGCGAACTCAAGCAGGGCGATGAACGGATAGCTTAACCAGGTGAATACTGGCGTATGAAAAGTGATCAATGCGGCGATCGTGGCCAATGCCATCGCTGCAGCCA
>JAZFPY010000157.1:0-26790 GCA_036444875.1 Woeseiaceae bacterium
GTCGGCGCCGGACAACTCGGCCAAATGCTCGGCCTCGCCGGAAAGCGTCTCGACCTGGAATTCACGTATCTTGATCCGGCGCCTGAACCGCCGGCGAGAATCGTCGGCCCGGTCCTGAAGTTTCCGTTCGACAGCGATGCCGGTCTCGAGCAACTCGCCTCGCTCGTTGATGTGCTTACTTACGAATTCGAAAACGTTCCGGTCGAAGCAATCGAGAAGGTTGCGGACAGAGTGACCGTCTATCCGCCGCCCGAAGCACTCAGACACGCCCAGGACAGGCTGAACGAAAAAAGGCTGTTCGAAGAGCTGGGCATCCCTGTACCTGCTTACGCCACGGTCGACTCGGAACAGGACCTCCGCGCCGTCGTTCGCTTACTCGGCTTGCCGCTGGTCCTGAAGACGCGTCGGCTGGGCTATGACGGCAAGGGACAACAGGTGATAAGCGACGAATCTGATACCACCACCGCCTCCCAGACGCTCTGCGGCAGGCCACTGATCGCCGAGCAATGGATTGCATTCGATCGGGAAGTCTCGGCGATAGGCGCTCGCAATGTGGACGGCCACATTGCCGTTTATCCGCTAACGGAAAACCGCCACAGTAAAGGTATTTTGAAAACTTGCCGCGCGCCGGACGCATCGCAAAGCATCGCCGATCAGGCAGGACGATACCTGACCAGACTACTCGACCGGTTGAATTATGTCGGCGTGCTTGCGCTGGAGTTCTTCGTAACAGGCGACCAACTCCTGGCAAACGAATTCGCGCCAAGAGTTCACAATTCGGGCCACTGGACGATAGAGGGCGCGGTGACGAGTCAATTCGAAAACCACCTGCGGGCCATTCTCAACATGCCGCCAGGCGACACATCGGCCGTCGCCCATGCCGGCATGATCAACCTGATCGGCACCATGCCTTCGAATTGGACATCGAGCGAAGGCGAGCGCATCCACCTGCATGACTATGGTAAAAAGCCGAAACCGGGCCGAAAACTCGGCCATATCACGGTGCTGGCGGACAGCGCCGAAGAACGCGACAGAAAATTAGCCAAAACCAGTAATATACTGACTAATTAACAGGGCCCGATGAGGTCGGCCTCATAGCCCGAGGCCCCGGAAAGCGGGTAAACTAAAACACTCTGCCAGCGCAATTTGCGGGCGAATAACAAGAAAGGCCTCCAGATTCTGCCAGAAACTTCGAATGTCTTATTTAGAACACTTCAATCTCCATGAGCAGCCGTTCCGGTTAACGCCGGATCCGGAGTTCGTCTACTGGAGCAAGCAGCACGCCCGCGCCAAGGCGTACATGGAATCGACTATCTGGCTGGCTGACGGTTTTGTCATCATAACCGGTGAGATTGGATCAGGTAAGACCACCTTGCTGCAGGCGTTTCTGGGCGAATTGGAAGACAACATTGTTTCCGCGGTGGTGTCGCAAACACAGCTCACGCCGACACAGTTTCTGCAGGCCGTGCTGGCAGAGTTCGGTTTCAAGCCGTTCAAGAAGCGCAAGGCCGAACTGCTCGACATGCTCAACATGTTTCTCATCGAGCAGTATGCAAATGGCAAGAAAGTAATTCTGATTATCGACGAAGCGCAGAACCTGAGCAAGAAAGTGCTGGAAGAGATTCGCATGCTGTCAGGCATCGAGACACACAAGGAAAAGGTGCTGCGAATTATTCTTGCCGGTCAGCCAGAACTCAAGGACACGCTGGATTCGCCGACTCTCAAGCAGCTCGTTCAGCGTGTCAGGTTACGCTTCCATATCGGCCCATTGGACCGCCGGGAGATGCGCGAATATATCGAACACCGACTGAAGATTGCGGGCAGAGAACACAACGACCTTGTCGCGGATGATGCGTACGCATCAATTTACCGTTACACCGGTGGCATACCCCGACTGATCAACACGCTGTGTGATACCGGCCTTTTGGTTGCTTTCGCCGACGACAAGAAAATTGTTGATACCGAGGACATACTACTGGCAGTTGAAGAACTGAACTGGACGGAACATGAATTCAAGAACGGCACACCTCAGCCGGTACCACACCTTGTTCCTGACACGACCAAGCCAGGCTATCTCACGCGCATCGAGGTTCGAAGTGAAGGGAAAATGCTGTCGGAACATCTGTTCGAGGCCGGGCGGATTATTGTCGGCCGATCTCCCGACAACGAGATTTACATCAAGAGCAAGTTCGTCAGCAGACATCACGCACAGCTGATCACCGATGACTTCGGTTGCACAATCGAAGACCTCAATAGTACCAACGGCGTATTAATTGGTGAGACCCGTGCCAAGAAGTTTTTGCTTAAGGACGGCGACGTAGTGTCACTCGGATATCACGAACTCGTCTATACCGATCTTAGAAACTCCGACAACGACGGCAAAGATTCGCTGGCGAACGAACGACAGAGATAGCGATGGTGTCGGCGCCCGGATGTTGCGCCTACTGGACGTCGTGGCTTTGGCTGGTTCGCCGATGCTGATTGCGATGGTCACGACGCTTCAGCCAGATGACGAGTCCGGCGACCAGGCACAGGAGACCGACGACAAAACAAATCGTTGGCCAATACCAATGGTTCAAATACATTGAGGCGGCCAGTGAGATGGCGCCTGCAAGCAAATAGAAATACGGCAGGCTTTCGTAAATTGGTTTGGACACCCACATATCGTGTCGCTTCTCGTGTCAGCTTGAATTTATTTTGCTTCGCCGCCGCGCATTAGTCCAGCCAATCCCTGTGGCGGGTAAATATCCAGACTGCTTTTCCGGCAGCACGGACGTGCGCAGGCGAACGTATCAAGCTATTGATTGGGAAGGGTTATTCGAGTGCTGCGTCCGTGTCTTCCGAATCTCCTGCCTACGACCGGCCAAACGTTATCAGACGAATGAACCTGGAAACAATTGATTCTGAAAGGCCATCCACGGCCAGATCCGGTTCGAAATCATTGTTGTCATCGCGAAACCCCCGAACAAACTGCTGGGAAGTCGCATCCATATCCTGCTCTGTTATCGTGTTTTCCAACCCCATGACTCTCTAACCTCCGTGTAAGAGGCGCACTGTACTAAAGAAAAAATCGGGACACAGTGAAGCGATTCACAGAGGAGGAATCTGTCGTATTACATAAGCTAACATTTGTAGCAGATCGATCGTAGGAACTGTCCGACCGCCATGGATGGCGGGAGTGCAGGTGTTGCAGGAGTATTCACCTGCCCACCGACCTGATCTACCCGGTGCCACCGACAGTCAACTGGTCGATTTTCAAAGTAGGTTGACCGACACCGACCGGCACCGACTGTCCTTCCTTGCCGCAGGTACCAACACCACTATCGAGTTTGAGATCCGTACCGACCATCGAGATTTGGCCAAGCACAGCAGGACCGTCACCGATGAGCATTGCGCCTTTGACCGGAGCAGTCAGCTTTCCTTTCTCGATGAGATAAGCCTCGTTCACGGAGAAAACGAATTTGCCAGACGTAATGTCAACCTGGCCGCCGCCGAAGTTCGGCGCATAAATGCCCTTGTCAACCGAAGCAATGATCTCCTCGGGATCGTGCTTGCCTGCCAACATGTAAGTATTGGTCATGCGCGGCATCGGCATATGTGCAAAAGACTCGCGGCGGCCATTGCCGGTCGGTGCGACCCCCATCAAGCGTGCATTCAACTTATCCTGCATGTAGCCGCGAAGGATGCCGTTTTCGACCAGCACGTTGTACTGCCCCTGCGTGCCCTCGTCATCGACGGCAAGCGATCCACGACGATTCGCGAGTGTTCCGTCATCGACAATCGTGCAAAGCTTTGACGCAACCTGCTCGCCGATCCGCCCGCTGAAAGCAGAAGTGCCTTTGCGGTTGAAGTCGCCTTCGAGCCCGTGACCGACAGCCTCATGAAGAAGAATGCCTGGCCAGCCGGGGCCAAGGACTACCGGCATCGTGCCGGCCGGTGCCGGCACTGCCTCCAGCTGCACAACTGCCTGCCGAACGGCGTCCCTCGCGTATTCCATCGGCAGATCGCTGCCAAGAAAATAATTCAGGTCGGCTCTCGCTCCGCCGCCCGCATAGCCTTGCTCACGGCGTCCGTTTTCCTCGATGATGACGCTGATATTCAGCCTCACCAGCGGTCGGACATCGGCTGCCAGCGTGCCGTCCGCGGCTGCGATCAAAATGAGATCCTGACTGCTGCTCAGACTGATAATGACCTGCTCGATGCGTTTGTCCAGTTCGCGGATCTTTTTGTCAATATCACCGATCAATGCTGTCTTTTGTTGATCCTGGATACTCGTAATCGGGTCGAGTGCGGGGTACAGGTCCTGCCGTTCGCCGCGCGACCATGCCTGCACGGCCTTCGTCTGACCTTGTCGCGAAATCGCGCGTGCGGCTCCGGCGGCACGTTCGAGAGCGGGCAGCATCAGTTCATCGGAATAGGCAAAGCCGGTCTTTTCGCCGCTCACGGCACGGACGCCGACACCCTGATCCAGGTTGAAGCTGCCTGCCTTGATGACGCCGTCTTCTACCGTCCAGCTTTCCTGGCGGCTAACCTGGAAATACAAATCGGCGATATCGATGTCTCGCCTCATGATGGATCCGAGCGCCCGGCTCAGGTGCCGCTCCTCAAGCCCTGCGGGTGCCAGCACGCGGGACATAACCGAATCTATCGCATTATCGTTATGGTGCGTGTCTGACACTCGTTGTTGTTCCTTCAATTAAAGCCGCGGTGGCGGCCTGGCTCGTTGTCAATTCATTACTCCCTATTTGAACACACGGTGACTGAGCGCGGGAAATTCCCGGCGCAATTCTTGCGGCAGGCCCGGGTCCAGATCGCTTGTAATGACACAATTACCCTCTGCCGCCTCGGCAAGAATCCGACCCCAGGGATCGATAATCAGCGAATGGCCATAGGTAGTTCTACCGTCGCTGTGTTGGCCGAACTGACCGGGTGCAATCACATAGGCGAGATTTTCGATCGCGCGGGCCTTGAGCAAGGTGTGCCAGTGTGCGGTTCCCGTCACAAATGTAAATGCTGCCGGAACCGACAATACGACCGCGCCCATCTCGACCAGCTTTCGATACAGTTCCGGAAAACGTAAATCGTAACAGATTGAAAGGCCCACGCACCCGACAGGTGTATCCTGAACCACGAGCTCGTCGCCTGGCATCATGCTGGCCGACTCCCTGTACCGCTCATCGCGATCCGGCAGGTCGACATCAAACAAATGAATCTTGCGGTAACAATTCTGCGTATTCCCGTCCGCATCCACGACCAGCGTCGCGCCATAGCAGCGGCCGGGATCCGACGACCTGAGGGGAATACTCCCGGAAATGATCCATAATTTGTTGTTGCGCGCCGTATCGGCAAGAAAATCCTGAATCGGGCCTGCTCCCGGCTCTTCGGCATGTTGAAGCTTGTCTTTACCCCGCGCACCCATGAACGGAAAGTTCTCCGGCAAGACTGCCAGCGCACAACCGTCGGCTGCAGCTTCCGCGAGCAGCCGGGCAGCGAGTTCCAGGTTTTGATCCAGGTTGTCGCCACTGTTCATTTGCACAGCCGCAACCCGAACCGGTGACGATGGCGATGGCGAATCTTGTTTGCCGTTGTCGGACACGGATTTTCTACTCTGCTTGCTGCAGGCAGCCAGCCGCTTCATAGGTTTTCGTGAATTGCTCCGCGTCCGTTACTTCCATCGTCGGCTCGTCAAAGGAACCGCCGATGCGGTAGTAGATCTGTCCCATGTCTTGCAAGGGTTTCTTGAATATCTGTGAGAAAATCAACAACGCGGCCGCAACCCCCGGTCCCGCGACCACCGCGCCCACGATGGGTAGCGTATTGCCCAGACTTGCGCTGACCATCGCGGACTGTTCGTAGTCGCGCGACGCCAGCCCTGCCCGGCCGACGATGCCGATATCTGCGGCGGGACTTTTTAGTGACAGGTCGCAGGTAAAAGTTTCACCGCTGACGACGCGAAAGTTTCCGGTAATTTCGTCAAACCCGAAACCTTTCCCCAGCACATCACGAAAATCCAGCGCCAGGCGCCTGGGCAAGGCGACTACACTCAAGAGACCGAAGACGCGGCCTGCGCCCGGTTCGACTTCGTCGAGTTGTCCGGAGCCCAGGCGAATGCCGATGTTGCCGTCCAGATGGGCAAGAATATCTTCACGCGGCCCACCCGGCCAGCTCACGTCGATATCGACTTCCATATCCTGGCCGACAATGCCCGGCTGATAGTTCAGGCGCGCTGTAGTTTGCTTGATATCTGTGCTTATGAGTTTTGCCGTCAGGTAACTGCGCTGTCCTGCGTCGTCTGCCGGGTCGACCACCCATCGGCCGACACCACTCAGCTCGAAACTGTCGTCCCTGGACGTAATGCTCACTGCCTCGAGACCGCTCTCTATGCGTATAAATTCGGCCTCAAGGGCACCGAAATGACGCAGCCCCAACGCGAAGTCCTCGACCTTGATGGAAAGTGGTGGCAGCGTGCGTGGATCGGTCAAGTCGGTATCATCGCGTTCGACTTCATCTCTCCCCGGCAGAATCAGCCTCGCCATATCAATAACCAGCGACTTGTCGCCCGAGAAGTCGTAGGGCACAACCAGCGAACCGACCGCTCCTTCACCGTCAAGCTCGATAAGCCATTCTTCGGCACCACGGTCTACCCGGACCCGGTGCCTCGAAAAATGCTGCCCCACCGCATAGAGGTCATCGACAATCAGATCTATCGACCGTATGCGTTCACCGAGACCGGGCCTGTCAGATTCCTCAGACCGCATGTTCAGCCACTCGTTTAGCCGGACTTCGGGTGTCTCGCCGACGATATGCAGTCCCCGGGTCTCCGGTTCCGTCAGTTCTGCACCGCCGACGGCGATAACGCCCCGATCGAAATCCCATTGCTCCTGCTCTTTCAGAAAACTCACTGACCATTTGAAGTCTTCAGCGGAACTACCAAATGAGTCAATTCGATCAGACCCGGGGAATTCGATGTGCAATGACAAGGGCCGTGTCTCGCCGGGCGCTTTTCCGACGGGCACCGGCATTACGACGGCAAGGCCTTCGAGGTTTGTTTCAACCGCAATATGCAGGGGCACCGGCTCCTCTGTCCCGCCACGGGGAAACAGGATTCTTGCGCTGTAAGGGGTCGAGCCTCGCAGCCGGCCCGCAACAGGCAGACCAAGTTCCCCGATCAGGCCTTCGCCGGTCACGATGCCTGTCGCCGACGCGATGATGGAGTATTTTGGCATGTCGTCTGCGGCACGAGCCAGATCAATACTGACCGGCTCGCCAAGAAAGCGTCCTGTCAGCGATTCGGATTGAATAATGTCGCGGGTCACCGTGACCAGGCCGCTGAGTTCGGTAAGGGGAGGTGTGAATCCATCGATGCTTAAGCGGCCATTGTTACTGCGAACGCCGACCGTGAACGCGTAATTCAACTTGTCACCGAGCGGATAGCGCAATTGCAAATCGAACGACGCCTCCCCGTCGACCCGAATACGGTCGAGCTGGCCGCCGAATACATTGGCAATCGGACTCTGGATCGACAATTGCCGAATGGTCTCGAGCGTGCCCGTTGCGTAGGCGTCAACCGTTAGTACCGGCTTCCTCAAATCAGCGATTTCGACTCGTGCGCCCGCCGTCGCGTTGCCAAGAGTTGTCCCATCAGCGTGATTTGAATAAAAGTGCATGTTATCGACGATAATATCCGCATTGACTTGTTCGACCATGGGCCAGTCTGGGTGATATCTCAGCGCCAGGTCTTCGATCTGTGCCTCGACCCGGAATATCCCTTCTCCACCTTCGAAGGGAAACTTGTCGAGCGGCCCGGTAAACCGGACCGTACCGCGCGGCACACGGCCGGCAACCAGTGCGTTATTAAACCAGGCGTATAAATTCGCTTTCATCAGTTTGCCGGGCAGATATCGGGGAACTGCCGAGAGGTCGGTGATGTTCCAGTTGCTGACGAAGTCGATCACCGGGGAACCGCCGTTTGCTGGCAGGCTCACCTGCAGGCTGCTGCGGGTGTCAAGTTCTGCATTTCTGATGCGCACACTGTCCGAGAGAATGATCGTGGTCTCGTTATTCCGGCGCCAGATGACCGTGCCGATTGCATCGTCGAAATCGATGGGTTCGGCGAGAAATTCCGGCATATCCAGCCGCAAATCGCTTGTCTCGATCTCGACTCGCCCGCCGGAGCGATCCGCTCGAATCTGACCACTAAATCCGCTCACGCCAGGCCACTTGTCCCTTGCCCTGATACCCGCTTCTTCGAGTTCGGCCGACAAGTCGAAACGGACGGATTCAGACTCAAGATCCGCAAGCCCTAACTCGAATCCATGTACGATGCCGGAAGGCCCGTATGCGTCCAGCATCGATCTTTGTCTTGCCGGCAACCAGGGGCTCAATAGTTTCAAGTTATCGAGACTTATGAACGACGCGCGGGCATTCATCGCCAGGATCTTGCCCGATGTATCAGTTGTCACATCGACCCGAATAGAGGAATTCGGCCATTCGCCGGCAGCCGTCTGGAGTCTGAAATTGTCCGCCGCGAGCAACCAGCCCCCCGGATCATGCGAAAACTCGAACCGGCCCTGAATGTCGAAAGACACATTATCGATCGCATCGCCGGCTGCGAGATCCGTGACGACCAGATTTCCGGTAGCGCTACGAATCCCGTCCTCCGAGAGCTCCAGCCAAAGACTCAGATCAGCCCGGCCCGACCTCACGAGCGGAAATTCCGCTGGTTGAAAACGTGTCCAGCCGGCGACTTCCAGGGACCTGCCTTCAACAAAGAACTGCCACACGCCATTCTCGGCCGCATCTTCAAGGCGCTTGTTTGCTGACAACGCGATTCGCTCGCCGAGCTCGTCCGGCAAATCGACAGTCGCCTCGATATCAAGCCGCAGCTCATCGCGCAGCACCTGCAGGCGGTCAATTATCAGCTCGAGTGCCTCCTCGGCTCCCGGAGGCCAGTAGTCCAGGCTGATGTCCTGACCGATAACAGTCACCGCAGCGCCGGCACCTTCCGGCAAGTCCTTTCTGAGGCCAATCAGTTCTTCAAGGGGGACGCCCTGCAACAGCCAGGCACCATCATCTGCCTGCCGCAGATCAAGGCTGGTATCTCTAATTAGCACCCGGTCGACGACCAGCTCACGGTCAACAAGCAGACGCATCAGGCCGACGCCAATGCTTAGTTCCTCGACGCCGAGCAGGCTGTCCGAACCATCCGGCCGCATGAGTTCAGCGTTGTAAAAGTTGAGCTCAGGCCCACTCAATCGCCAGCGCGCATCCATGCCGGTGAATTCAACCTGCATGCCGATCGCCGCACTGGCCCAGTTCTTTATTTCCTCCTGGTATTCCGGAAGTCGTGGCAGCATCAGCCGGAACAACCCGACCGCAATTGCAAGAAGAATAACGATAGCCGCCGCGAAGTAAGCGAGATACTTGGCCAATCGTTGTAGCAGTTGCTTCATAAGCGTCTTAAGTCCGACCCGGTCATATCAACACAACGTCAAACTGGTCCTGCAAGTACAGGGACTCGGGTTGCAGGCGAACCGTCTTGCCGGTCTGTTCTTCAAGTTCGGCGAGCGCGTTCGACTGCCCGTCGAGCAACAACTCGATCACGTCCTGATGCGCCAAAACAAGAATTTCGTCGAACGTAAACTGCCGGTGTTGCCTGATGACCTCCCGAAATACTTCGAAACACACGGTCTCGGCCGTCATGATAAAACCGCGACCATCGCAATGGGGACAATCTTCGCAAAGAATATGTTGCAAGCTCTCCCGCGTCCGTTTGCGTGTCATCTCAACCAGGCCCAGCGGCGACACAGCTGTGATCTGGTGCCGGGCATGGTCGCGGAGAAGCGATTGCTGCAGCGCCTGCATGACTCTTTGCCGGTGTCCTTCTTCTTCCATGTCGATGAAATCGATGATGATGATGCCACCCAGGTTTCTCACCCGCAGCTGCCGCGCAATCGTGACCGCCGCCTCCAGGTTCGTCCGGTATATCGTCTCCTCGAGATTGCGATGACCCACATACCCGCCCGTATTAACATCGACCGTCGTCATCGCCTCCGTCTGATCGAAAATTACATAGCCGCCGGACTTCAGCGGAATACTCCTGTCCAGCGCTTTCTTGATTTCGTCCTCGGTGCCATGAAGATCGAATATCGGCCGGCGCCGCGTGTAGAGCTCGAGCATTGGCTCCACTTCCGGCAGAAAAGTAGCCGCAAAGGACTTCATTGCGTTGAAGTCCTGCTCCGAGTCCACACGAATACGTCCGACATCGCTGGTCACAAGGTCCCGCAAAACTCTGGCCGGCAGTGGCAAATCTTCATGCACGAGTGTTTTTACCTTACCTTTCCTGCACTGTTCCTGAACGACTGCCCAGAGTTTCCGCAAAAACTTCATGTCTGCCCGCAGGGCGTCGTCGGCGGCGCCTTCCGCGGCCGTCCTGGCGATGACCCCGCAGGGGAAGTCGACCAGCAGTTCCCCAAGAAACTCGCGCAGGCGCTCACGCTCATCCTGGTCCTCGATACGTGCCGAAATCCCGACGCTGTCGCCAGCGGGCAGGAGAACCAGATATCGCGACGGCAGCGTGATGAATGTGGTCAGGCGCGCACCCTTGTTGCCGAGAGGGTCTTTCACAACCTGCACAGGGATTTCCTCACCTTCGTGCACGAGTTCCCTGATGTCCGGCAGTGGAATATCGTTGTCCTCGTCATCTACACGTCTTGACCGGGCGATATCCGAGGCATGCAGGAATGCGGTGCGTTCCAGTCCGATGTCGACAAAGGCGGCTTGCATACCCGGCAGGACGCGCGACACACGACCCTTGTAGATGTTGCTCACCAGGCCACGGCGGGCAGCGCGTTCGATATATACCTCCTGAAGAATGCCGTTCTCGAGCAACGCTGCACGCACCTCACTGGGTGTCACATTGACGAGAATTTCCTCTTTTGGCGATTCATCAGTCATGCTATTGATCCGAATCCAGGGGCAATATGACCAGGCCTGCCTTGCTCAGGAGTTCTGCCGTTTCGAAAACAGGCAGACCGACGACCCCGGAATAACTTCCCGAAATATACTCAACGAAGATGCCACCGATACCCTGCACCGCATAGGCGCCCGCCTTGTCGCGTGGCTCTCCACTTTGCCAGTAGGCAGATGCCTCGTCGTGACTGATCTCCCGGAATCGTACTTCCGTAACCGACGTTACGCTCATGACCTCACCCGCGTAGTCGAGCGCGACCCCGGTCAATACCGTGTGCACCCGGCCGGACAGGGAGGTCAGCATCTCCACCGCCTCGCCCTCAGACTCGGGTTTACCGAGCACATGATCGTCCACGGCCACGGCGGTATCCGCGCCAAGCACAGGTATCGACCGGTCCACTGTCGCGCGCGCCGCGCCAACCTTCGCCACCGCCAGCCGAACCACCATATCAGCGACCGGCTCACCATCGTAGCGCGTTTCGTCGATATCGACGCCGGCTGCCGTGAATCTGATGCCCATCGCCGCGAGGATTTCATGGCGCCTCGGCGATGACGATGCGAGGTGAATGTCCGTTCTCATCGGCGCACGCCCGAATGTTTCATCAGGTGATCAAAAGCCAAGCGAGAGTGCAGCATACTGATGATAAATCCGGGCTATGCCCGATGGTAGGGATGTGCCGTCGAGACCGTCCAGGCCCTGTAGAGCTGCTCCACGCACAGCACCCGAGCCAGTCCGTGGGGCAGGGTCAGCCTCGATAACGACCAGCGAAAATCTGCTCGCTCCAGGCAGGACTTCGAGACGCCGTCAGGCCCGCCGATGACAAAGCAGAGATCCCTGCCCGCCGCTTGCCACACCGACAATTCCTCCGCCAGTTCAACGCTGGAAAGCTCGGTGCCGCGCTCATCGAGTACAACCAGCTGCTCGCCGGCTTTGACCTTCCCCAGGACCTTCTGTCCTTCCGCCTCAACGGCACCGAGAGGATCAGCACTTTTTGAGCGATGACCGGTCGCCACCGTGTCCAGTCGGAACTTCCATTGCCGCGGCAATCGCTGGACGTAACCGTCAAAGGCGTCAGAGACCCAGGATGGCTGCCGATCGCCGACCACAATTAATCGGATGTGCATGTCTCACCCGTCTGTCGCAGCCATGTCGCCTGATACGGTCAGCGACCAGAGCTTTTCAAGCTGATAAAACTCACGGACGCGCGGCAGCATGACATGAACGAGCGCATCCTGGAGATCAAGGAGAACCCATTCGCTGCCATCCTCACCTTCTATTCCTTGAGGGCGATGACCCGCTTCTTTTGATTTTTCCGCGACGGCGTCAGCCAGCGCCTTGACGTGACGACTCGACGTTCCACTTGCCACAATCATGTAGTCAGTGACCGTGGTTAGCTTCCTTACATCAAGCTTGACGATATCTTTGGCTTTTACCTCTTCTAACGCATCTACGACAAGGTCGCTGAGTTGTTTGCTATTCATTCATCATTCCGAAAATGACTCATTCCAAATTCTGTGCTGCAGCCAAGCAACGATCAGGTGACGTGTCAGCCCTCGTTAACTGCATCTGTCACGACGTTTTCATCTGCCGCGTAGCAACCGCTTTGATCAATCAATTCACGCACACCGTCAGGCATGAGGAACCGTGGATCCCGCCGGGCAGCAACCAGATCGCGAATTTCACTTGACGAGATCTCGAGCTGGGTGACGTCATGAATAATAATATGTCCTGCTATTGCCTGATGGAGGTCTGCTATTCGGTGCGTACCTCTGTCGGCCAGCAATTCGCCGAGTGGCCCTATGTCGGGTGCTCGCCAGCCTGGCCGGTGTGCAACGACGATATGCGCCAGCTGCAGAATCTCGCGCCAGTGGTGCCACTTCGGCAACCCCAGGAACGCGTCCATGCCAATGATCAGACCAAGAGGACGCAGCGGAAACTCCTCCCGCAACGCCGTTAAAGTGTCCACAGAATACGACGGGCCATCACGCAACAGCTCCCGGTCGTCGACGACAAAACCAGCTTGAGCTTCGATCGCCACCTTCACCATTTTCAGACGCAATGCGGCATCGGCAATCGGCTCACCCCTGTGCGGCGGATTGCGGCAGGGCATAAACCTCACTTCACCGAAACTCAGTGCCTGCAGCATTTCGAATGCCGTGCGTAAATGCCCGTAGTGAATTGGGTCGAAAGTACCGCCAAAAATACCCATCGGGCTCATCGGTGTGGTCCTCGGCGGTAGTCGCGTGAACTCATCTGCTTCATGCGGCTTTGGCGCTTCCCATCGCAAGGCCCAGGACGATGTCCGTTGCCAATAGCCAGACGTCCTCACCTGACTGGCCCTTTGCGGCAGCGTCGGCTCGCCGCGCGACTTTCAGCAGGCGGTAAAAGTCAGTTGCCCGGTGGCGGGCCACGCACGACCTGACGATACCCTGGCGGTTGCGCCAGACTCCCGATTTCTGCAACGCCGAACCCAGTTCAACGCCTGACTGCACCATATGGGCCAGCCTGCCCAGGGTCCGCAGCTCCCGTGTAAGGGCCCACATGACAATGACCGGTTCAATACCTTCTGCCCGGACACCGCCGAGAATACGCAGCGCCCTGGCGGGCTCACCACCGACCGCAGCATCGGCCAGTTTGTACACGTCGTAACGACTGCTGTTGGCAACGGCTTCATTAACATCGTCGGCGGAAACAGGTCCCTCGCCCAGCAGCAATCGCAACTTTTCGATTTCCTGGTCGGCTGCGAGCAGATTTCCTTCTACACGATCCGCGATCAGTCTGACTGCATTTCTGTCCGGTGTGAGACCCGTCTTTTGCATTCGCTTGCTTATCCAGGACGGCAATTCGCGCCGGTCGACGGGCCACACCTGCACCAGTGCGCCCCGGCTTTCTATGGCCCTGGCCCATTTCGATGCCGCCGCGCTCCGGTCCAGCTTAGGGGCGCTGACCAGGACAAGCAGGTCGTCCGCAGCGTTCTGCAGCAATTCCACAATAGTGGCGCCGCCCTGCCGCCCGGGTTTTCCGGTTGGCAAGCGCAATTCAATGATTCGCTTTTCCGCAAACAGGGACCTGTTTGCGCCGGCGCCATTCAGTTCCGCCCAGTTAAAATCCGTGCCCGCAACATACAGTTCACGCGCACCAAATCCCTGCTGCCGGGCGCCGCTCCGGATGGCGTCAAGCGCTTCCTGGACGAGCAGCGGCTCGGCACCAGTCACCAGATAGCAGGGCAACAGCCCTTTTTTGACGCTCGACGAAAGTTGATTAGGCGGGATTTTCACACAAAAAACAGGAATGTAGTTTGGGCCTGATGATACATGGCAGCAATAGCACCAACCAGACTCCCGGCTTAGTCAAGCTGATTGAGCGCAACGGACGCGCCCTCGAGCAGCACGGGAATACCATCATTGATGGGATACATGATCTTGCCGTCATCGGTCACCAGGGCCTCTTTGAGAGACTTGGACAATAGGGCGCCGTCCCGGTTCGTGAGCCTGCCTTCACTGATCGCTGTATTGATCTTCTTGAGGTGGTCGGGCCGCAGCACACTCAGGCCTTTATGTGTCACGGGACAGCAGAGAACTGAAAGCAGTCGTTTATTCATCGTTATCGAAGACAGTAGAAACCTTTAAGATACAGTAACTTGTGTTTTGTTTTGTTATGTTATACTATTTTGTTATCTACCGACCGTTGCAAAGGCCGGCACTTTGGGAGCAATTCCCTTTTACGGAGCATAGCGGCAAGCGACCATGGATGACAATTCTTCAAGAGCGACGGGGCTACTGGACAACGCCGCTGTCGCGCTGTCCGGACTCTGCTTGCTGCACTGCCTCGCCCTGCCAATGGTAATTGCAGTGCTGCCGTTTCTGGGTCAGTTCGGCGAAGGTCATTTTCATGTTCAGATGCTCATTGCCGTCGTGCCCGCCAGCATTATTGCTTTTTCGTTAGGGTTTCGCCGCCACCGCAGCAGGAGTGTTGTCGCCTGGGGCGGAGTTGGCGTGTTGCTCCTGATGCTTGGCGGGACTATCGCACACGGTTCGTACGGCATCGTCGCTGATCGCCTGTTGACGATTTGCGGAGTCTTGATTCTCGCTGCCGCACATTATTTCAACAATCGCTTTTCGCGCCATCGCCAGTACAACGACGAGGCAGTTCTCATCAATACCTGACGGCCTAATCCGCCTGAGGCGGTATTGTGGCTGTGACGATTAATGCGGATTGATCTTTAGTGATCCGCAGGTCCCGGAGTTGATCATTCACCATAGTGGTCCAATTCCTTCAGGTATTTTATGAGGTCCTCGTTACCCTGACGTTCAGCCGCCGCCAGCGCCGCACCCCTGTCTTTTGCCAGCGGTTTGAATCGCTTGTTCTCGAGCAGACAGCGACTCATCAATTTTAGCGCCTCGACATCCCGTTGCTCGAGCAGCAGCCTGGTCAAGTACATTTGCGCAAGAAAGAGCGCGGCGTCTGTCGACTCCCATTTCAACATCTGCACAAAGAACCATCGGTAGGCCGCGTCAATATCGATTTCATTTTCGATCCACCGGTAAAGATGCTGCAATCCGCCCGCCCGGTTGCCGCGGCTGACAAAGCCATAGGCATGGTTGAGCGCTTTTGTTCGGTCGCGTGTCAGCTCGGCGTCCAGTTGCTCTGCATCGGGTTCCCGTGCCAGCGGCAAATCTACCTTGATCGCCGCGATATTCTCATGCAACACGCTGCCCGTCAGTGTAAACATGAGAAACGACGCGTACATCGCAGCAGCTCTTGTCAGTACATAGGGCGTATCGAGAATAACGAGATACGAGATCAGAACGGATATTGCGGCAATGATCAAAGGAATCATCACATAATCGCGGCCACAGGCTTTTACAAGGACGAATATTGCTGCCGGATTGACGCTCTCGACTGGCGAATGTGTCATAGCGAGAACGGCCATCGATGCGGGAAACAGAAAAAGAACGAGCACACCTGGCACCAGAGCTGCCGCAAAAGACAGGTTCCTGGCCAGAAAATACTCTCCCACTACCACGAGGCAGAGGAGTACGAGCGGAAACAGGCCCCAAAAGTTTTCAAACCAATTAATGAGCTCGACACCGATAGCTGGTGCCTCCTGGCCCTTCGCCCTCGCTTCCAGCAAAATTAAGAGGTATCTGAAGTATACAGGCAGCATGATAGCGCCCAGGAAGATACCAAGCAGTCCCACAGCTTCAATAAATATTTCAAGGATAAAAAAAATAATCAGGGCGAGGACGACAGCCATATCCGTAAGTGGATACAGAATCTCCCTGATAATTGCCGGAGTTTTCAGTTTCCGGGTTCCGAATTACTATTCGCTTCCCTAGCCGGTACCGGGTCGTATCCCGAACCGCCCCAGGGATGACACCTTGCGATTCGTTTCAGTACCAGCCATCCCCCCTTGCATCCACCATATTCGCGCAGCGCCTGGTCGGCATAAGCAGAACAGCTGGGTTCGAAACGGCAATTGGCACCCAGCAAGGGCGACAGGCCTGTTCGATAGAGCCAGACGAGGCCGAGCAAGGGCCACGCAATGAGCCGCCCGCTACTCTTCACGCCGTTCGCACCGTCAGGCGCAGACATCAGCCGGTGCGCCGCCATCGCGTGCCGCTTGGTCCGTCTTCGATGGACACGCTGTTGGCCGCCAACTGATCGCGAATAGCGTCCGCAGCCGCAAAATCCCTTTCCGCACGTGCTTCGTTTCGTTTGGCAATGAGAGACTCGATTTCACTGGCAGATAACGCGCTGTCATCAGAGCCAACAAACCATTTCTCCGGATCGCTTTGCAGTAATCCGACAAGATCGCCGGCCGCAAGAATTTCTGTCGAAAGTCGCAACCGCTCGGTCTCATCTTTGGTTTTGTTAAGTGCCCTGGCCAGATTGAATATTTCCGCCAAGGCCTTCGGCGTATTGAGATCATCCTCGAGTGCAGCAATAACGGCCGCCGGTGGTTCTGCCCCCGCCCGATCGTCTGCCGATACCTCTATTCCGCGAACGGCACCGTAAAGCCGATCGAGCATTCGTCTTGCAGATTCAAGCGTCTCATCAGACCAGTCGAGCGGCTGGCGATAGTGCGCGCTTAACAGGGCCAGACGGATGACCTCACCCGGAGTGCTCTTGATCAAGTCATGCACAAGCAGGACGTTGCCGAGCGACTTCGACATCTTCTCGTGTGCAATGCTCAAAAACCCGTTATGTAGCCAGTACCGGGCCAAGGTGTCGCTGTCATGGACACAGGTGCTTTGCGCGAGTTCGTTTTCATGATGCGGAAAAACGAGATCCTGGCCGCCGGCGTGAATATCAATCGTGCGCCCGAGATGTTTCGCAGCCATTGCAGAACACTCGATGTGCCAACCAGGCCGCCCTCGGCCCCAGGGTGAATCCCAGCCCGGCAGATCCGGTGTCGATGGTTTCCACAGCACGAAATCATGCGCAGACTTCTTGTAAGGCGCGACCTCGACTCGCGAGCCGGCGATCATCTCGCGTAGATTTCGCTTCGACAGCCGGCCGTAGGTCTCGCTTGCCGCGACGTCGAACAGCACATGGCCTTCCGCTTCATAAGCAAAACCCTTGTCGACCAGGACGCGGATCATCTCGATCATCTCACCGATATGCCGGGTTGCCCTGGGCTCGACATCCGGTGGCAGCACACCGAGGGCTGCCATGTCTTCGTTATAGGCACTGATGAACCGCTCGGTGATCTCGTCTATGGGCTTGCCCGATTCGACGGAGGCCGCATTGATCTTGTCATCGACATCCGTGATATTTCGCACGAAAGTCAGTTCATAACTGCGTCGCAGCAACCGCGTCAGGAGATCAAAGACGACTGCCGGGCGAGCATTACCGATGTGCGCATAGTTATAGACAGTCGGGCCGCACAGGTACATTGTCACGTGACCCGATTTCAGCGGTTCGAATGCGATCTTCTTAGCACTTAGCGTATCGTGCAGATATATCGTCATACTTGGAGCGCCCCGCAAAGGACCTGGGTCCGCGTTGCCGCCCGCGGCCGTAAAAGCGCAATGATAGCAAGGTCCGAATATCGCAACGATAGCCTAAGCGAGAGCGCAGCGGGTTGCACTCCGTAGTCGTGAATTATGCGGGGCTAGAAACGGCCTTCCGGCTTCGGTTGCCTTCTCGCACGCCGTTTAGCAACTGCCGGCTGCGGCTCACGCATCGCGATCACCCGGGCCTGATAGGTATATTCGATCGTGCCGATCAGCCACAGGTAATACGCGGCCAGTTCCGTGAATTCCTCGACCGCGATCTTGACAATGCGCTGATAGTCCTCGCCGAGTATCGCCATCCATAGTGGCTCGTGGACGACAAATTGCACGAAAGCGAACATGACGATCGCACCGGCAAAAAGTATCGAAAGCCCAGGTGATGGCCAGATTCGGCCCCATGCAATTCGAAACCGCCGGCGATGTCGATAAGTATAGACAATGACCAGTGCTGCAGGTATCGCCAACAAGACCTGCCAGAGATTGTCGACGAACCGGTCCAGGAAAAAATCGAGCTCGCGAATAAAAAATGCCAGCGCAATGCCGCCGAAAAGAAATGCAATGGGTCTTTGCGACGGACAGTTGTTGGCAACCCATGCCAGCAACAGCCCGCAGATTGCCAGAATACCCAATTGAACGAGCTCGATAGGCGAGTACTCGCTTGTAGCGAGCGTGTCGGCCGGATTTAGATAAACCTGTAGTTTCAGACTGCCCGGTGAGGATATTTCGAGTTGCGTCAGGAGCCACGTAATTATCGCAACGCCGAAGAAATACAGGATGTATCGTAGGAGGGCCATCAGGACAGTTTAGTTTCTGAATAGGTCGCCGGCAATTCAATGAGACTCGATGCAGGAACCCGTCCTGACGGGCGATGTACGACGACGCCAAAATAATCAACGCAGGAGCCCGCCCTGACGGGCGATTCACGCCTGGCGAAGGCGAAATGTCGGACGTCTCTCGGACGGAAAAAGGCCGTATCTCTTGCGCCATGCGCTGGCATCTTCGGCATCCTCTTCATACCAGCGCCTGGTGCTGCCAGGACGAAAACTGTACCCCCGGTCATCCATGTCTTGCATGAGTGGTGCTCTGCCCGCTCCGGGAAGCTCAGCTACAGAGTACGCAGCCAAATCGGATACCAGCAGCATGCTACAGTGAGGATAGCTGCTTCAGGACGATGCGAACCAAATCGTCGACGATAGCCTCTCGAAGCAGCTCTTCTTCTCTGGCTTTGCCAAGTACAAGCGTCTCATCGTATGTGTAATCCCTGGTCAGCGTCAGAGATTGCGGCGTCATTATCGTGTCGTTGCCGCTCTCCACGGAATAATAGATCGTGTAATAAACCTCGTACTCGCGCGGCACATTACGCGCTGAAACTGACAAGACCCGTCGATCAGTTTCGTCAGCCAGTATCGAGAAAACTGCGGACGATTTTGCAGGCGAATCGACAAGCTGCACGCCGGCGTTTCCTAATTCGTCCCGGAGCTTTCTGTAAAACTGGCTGTATCTGTCGTTTGCCGATATGTAGGTGCGTGACATCTCAGCTGGAATGTCGGGTGCAGCGCGTAGCTGAAATCCGCATGCGGCCAATCCGCATCCGGCCACGAGCACACCAAGCACGGTTACTAAGAATCGCCTAGACAACAACATTCACCAGGCGGCCCGGTACGACAATCGTCTTACGAACCGTCTTGTCCGCGACGAAGCGCTTGACGTTTTCGTCGGCAAGTGCCTGCGCGGAAATCGAGTCGGAATCTGCATCTACCGCCACCAAGATCCGGCTGCGCAATTTGCCATTGACTTGCACGACGATCTCAACCGTGTCCTGGGCGAGCGCAGATTCGTCAAAAACCGGCCAGCCTACGTTCACCGGTGCTGATTCGTGACCGAGCGCATGCCAGAGCTCGTGGCAGACGTGGGGTATGACAGGCGACAGCACCAGCACAATGGCATCGAGTGCCTCCTGAACCACAGAGCGTCCCGCGCAAGACGAATCATCAAAACGCTTGATCGCATTCAGCAATTCCATCGCCGCCGCAATTGCGGTGTTGAACTTGTAACGACGGCCAATATCGTCACTCACCTTTTGGATCGTCTGGTGTGTCTTCCGCCGGAGTGCGCGCTGCTTGTCATTGAGCGACTTCGGTTCAACCGCTACCGCATCGCCCGCCGACACGTGCTCATAAATTGAGTTCCACAAGCGCTTGAGAAAACGAAACGCACCCTGCACGCCTTCGTCGGACCACTCCAGCGACATCTCCGGCGGCGCCGTAGACATCATGAACAGCCTTACCGTGTCTGCTCCGTATTTCTCGATGAGTTGTTGCGGATCGACCGTGTTGCCCTTCGCTTTCGACATCTTGGCGCCATCTTTGAGCACCATACCCTGAGTAAGCAGATTGGTGAAAGGCTCATCCGCAGCCGACAATCCGAAGTCACGCATCACCTTCTGGAAAAAGCGCGCATACAACAGGTGATGAATCGCATGCTCGATGCCTCCTGTGTATTGATTGACAGGCATCCAGTAACGCTCGCGCTCATCGAGCATGGCATCGTTGCTGTCCGGGCAGGCGTACCGCGAGAAATACCAGGACGATTCAACGAACGTGTCAAAGGTATCTGTCTCCCGGCGCGCCGCTTTGCCACATTTCGGACAGATGGCCTCGTAAAATTCCGGCATTTGCTTCAGCGGAGATCCGACACCTGTAAATTCGACATCCTCCGGCAAGACGACAGGCAGCTGGTCCTCCGGAACCGGCACTGCATCGCAATCATCGCAATAGATAATCGGTATCGGCGCACCCCAGTAACGCTGACGCGACACACCCCAGTCGCGCAGGCGATAATTCACCGTGCGCCTGCCGCGGCCTTCATCTTCGAACCGTTTTGCGATTGCGTCGAGAGCCTGATCGTAATCGAGACCATCAAATTCTCCGGAATTGACTACGATGCCATACTCGACATAGGGACCTTTTGTGATATCGATTGAAGACCCATCGGCCGGCGTTATTACCTGCGTGATCGGCAGACCATGCTTGTCGGCAAATTCCCAATCGCGGGCGTCGTGCCCGGGCACGGCCATGACGGCGCCGGTACCGTAACTCATCAATACAAAGTTGGCCACCCAGAGCGGAATTTCTTCGCCGCTGATCGGGTGTATGGCGGAGATGCCAAGCGGCATGCCTTTCTTTTCCATCGTCTCGAGCATCGCTTCCGCTGCCTGCGTCCGTTTACACTCCTCGATAAACGCGGCGATGTCGGGGTTGTCAGCTGCTGTCTTTTGCGCGAGCGGATGCTCTGCTGCCACGGCCATGTAAGTGACTCCAAGCAACGTGTCGGGCCGCGTCGTAAATACGGTCAGTGGCTCGTCTTCACCTTTGACATCGAAAGCCAGCTCGATTCCCTCCGAACGGCCGATCCAGTTGCGCTGCATTGATTTGACTGATTCCGGCCAGCCGTCCAGGTGGTCGAGCTCATCCAGGAGTTCATCGGCATAAGCTGTGATGCTCATGAACCACTGTGGTATCTCGCGCCGCTCAACGAGCGCGTCAGACCGCCAGCCGCGGCCGTCGATCACCTGTTCGTTGGCCAGTACAGTCTGATCGACCGGATCCCAGTTCACGACCGAGTTCTTGCGGTAGACGAGGCCCTTTTCAAACATCTTCGTGAACAGCCACTGTTCCCAGCGATAGTATTCCGGGCGACAGGTTGTTATTTCGCGTGTCCAGTCATAACCGTAACCCAACCGCTTAAGCTGGCCACGCATGTATTCAATGTTCTTGTAGGTCCATTTTGCCGGCGGCACGCCGCGCTGGATCGCGGCGTTTTCGGCAGGCATGCCGAACGCGTCCCAACCCATCGGCTGCAGAACGTGCTTGCCCTGCATGCGTTGATATCGAGCGATGACATCGCTGATCGTCAGTACACGAACATGCCCCATGTGTAGCTGACCGCTGGGGTAGGGAAACATTGTCAGACAATAGAACTTGTCTTTTTGCGGGTCTTCGCCAACCTCAAATGTCCGCTCCTTGTCCCAGAATTCGCGGGCGCTTTGTTCGACGGTTTCGGCGTTATAACTGGCGTCCATTCAGTCGTTCAATCCGCTTTGAGTTTAGGCCTACAAAAACCGGAAGGATATCTGGTTCTGCCTTCGTTCGCAGCAGAATCGCCCGTCAGACAGCTGAATGCTCCTGCAACACCTACACTCCCGCCATCCATGGCGGTCGGACAGCTCCAACGATTCTATTGTCACCTGTTGGAGCCCGTCAGGACGGGCGAAATTTTTCTCGCCAGGTAAACCAGACAAGAATTCCGCACAGCAACGTTATGACCGGCCAGTTTCCGGTTCGCACATACGGCGTTGAGCCCGTGTACGGGATGACATCTATTGTCATCGTCGCACTCTCGAACTGCGGTGCTATATCGAGCAATTCCCCTTTGGGCCCGATGAATGCGCTGAGCCCGGTATTGGTCGCCCTGACAACGTAGCGGCCCGCTTCGAGTGCACGCATGCGTGCGATCTCGAGATGCTGGTGCGGCGCAATGGAATCGCCGAACCAGGCATCGTTGCTGACGTTGATCAAAACGGTTGCCTCGGGAAGAGCATAGAGCTGCTCGGCACCGTAAGCGTCTTCGTAGCAGATTGCGACGGCGAGTTTATTACCACTTAGAGATTCGAGTAGGGGTTGCTCGTCGTCGCCAGCGCTCAGATCGCTGCTCGGCAAACTCATTAAACGCATCCATCGCCGCACGAAGTCCGGTACTGGAAAGAACTCGCCGAACGGCACGAGGTGACGTTTTCGGTAGATCTGCCGATCGTGGCCATCAAGCATGACAACACTGTTATAGACTTTCTGTGATGCAGGGTTCCGTTCGAGGATGCCGAAAAGAAGCGTCTTCGGCTGTACCCGAAGATCGGACTGCAGTACGCCGAGATATTTTTCGACCTGATCAAGCACGGCTGGAATGGCGACTTCGGGCCAGACGACCAGATCGCTTTGACGATGCTTCAGTGTTGCGTTCCGGTACAGATCAAGCGTTGGCTGAAACTGTTCGCGCAACCATTTTCGATCCTGCGAAATTCCACCTTGCACAATTGTGGTACGCAGTGACTGGTCCGTTGCTTTGGTCCATTGAACAGGCTGAAGTGCGGCACCGATGATCCACGGTGATATGGCGATG
Source organism: Woeseiaceae bacterium (assembly GCA_036444875.1). Taxonomy (GTDB): domain Bacteria; phylum Pseudomonadota; class Gammaproteobacteria; order Steroidobacterales; family Woeseiaceae; genus JACZWL01. The sequence goes on from JAZFPY010000157.1 coordinate 23,167, forward strand.
CCTACCGCTAGCCATCGCTGACGGCCGCTCATAATTATCACAATAAGCAGCGCGGCCGAACTCAGAACGGTGAGTACGGACGTGCCGTAAATACCGACAAGCGGGACCCAGCCGGACAAAGGCGAATCGATTTGGCTGTAGCCGACGGCAAGCCAGGGAAATCCACTGAGAAACCAGCCGCGAAGCCACTCGATGCTGACCCATGCGGACGGTGCAATGATCAACATGCGCCACGCATTGCCTTTGACGAGTCGTGCAATCATCCACCCAGCTGCCGAGCAGTAAGCCGCCATGATAAGGACGAGGCAAACCATGATGACAATTGCGACCCATAGAGGCGCCTGTCCAAAAACGTGAATCGAGATGTAAAGCCAGTATGTCCCGCTAAGAAACAATCCCGTGCCGTACCAGAATAGTTGTTTTGCCGCAGTGCGAGGCGGCGAGTTGAGGCAGGCAAACAAGACCGGTATCAAAAAAACCGGCATCAGGAAGTACAGGCGGAACGGTGCAAAGGTCAGCGTCGGCAGCACGCCGAATACGAAGAAGAAAAGTAGACTTACGCGTGGTCTGCTGTCGAAAAACTGCTGGACCTGATCAAGTTTGCGAATATCAGGCACCGCGATCAGCCGGTCGCGGCACCCCTTCTGTCACGCTGTACTTGCAACGTATCGATGCGTCGGCGATCGGCTTTCGTTACCTGAAAATGGAACCCGTCGAAGTCCAACCGCTCACCGCGGAGGGGCAGGCGTCCCAGTTTATGCATGACAAGGCCGCCGATCGTATCGTAATCGTCATCGGTCAGTTCGCAATGAAAATAGTCGTTAAAGGCTTCGATCCGTGTCAGGGCGCGTACCATGTAGGCGGGATGCCCGTCCTTTTCCACGTCCTTCTGGATGAACTCCGCTTCTTCATGGTCGTGCTCATCGTCGATTTCGCCGACGATTTCCTCCAGCACATCCTCGATGGTCAAGAGACCGGAGACCCCGCCGTATTCGTCGACAACGATAGCCATGTGATTGTGGCTGTCACGAAACTCCTTGAGCAGCGCGTTAAGACGTTTTGACTCCGGTATGACCGACACCGGGCGTACGAGCTTCTCTATTTGTGGCCCATCCGCTGAGGAGCTGCCGAAAAAACGCAGCAGGTCTTTGGCAAGCAATACACCCAGCACGTCGTCCTTGTCCTCACCGATCACCGGAAAGCGTGAGTGTCCCGATAGAATAATCAACTCGAGCATCACATCCAGGCTGTGGTCGCGCTCGATAACGACCATCTGGGACCGTGGGACCATCACCTCGCGGACCTGGGTTTCGGCCACCTCGATAACGCCGCTGAGCATCTCCTGCTCTTCCGGGTCGAAAACACTTTCAGCCTGTTGTAGTAAATCGTGAATTTCTTCGCGGCTCCAAGGCTCACCTTTGATGGCGCGAATTACGCGCTTGAATACGCCGGTTGCTCCTGTGCCGCTGGTACTTGGCGGTTTGTCGTTCATCGAAGTGCTTATATTGCCTTAACTCAACATTGTAACAGCTCGGGATCAGCGTACCCGGTAGGGGTTTTCAATCCCCCGATCTGCCAGTAACTGTTTCTCCAGTGCCTCCATCTCCGCCGCCTGACTGGCAGTCTGATGGTCGTAGCCCAGCAAATGCAGCATGCCGTGCACAAGCAGGTGACCCCAGTGGCTGGCAGGACTCTTGCCCTGCTCTTCGGCTTCCTCCTCTACCAGCGGGCCACAGATAACAAGATCACCGAGCGCCTGGATTTCATCCTCCGGCAGGCCAGTGATGCCATCCGGACCGCCTGCCGGGAAAGCCAGCACGTTCGTCGCCTTGTCCTGCCGTCGAAACTGCTTGTTCAGTTTGCGGCTCTCCTCCTCGTCAACAATCCTGACGGCGACCTCGTATTGTCTCGAGGTGTTTCGACTGCCCGCCTGAAAAGCCTGTTCCAGCCACGAATGAAGTTCCGCCTTCATCGGAATACTATCGACCTGACACGCCACCTGGAAATCGACGAATACGCTTCTGGACTCACCCAAGACAGTTCCAGGTCGCCGCTACTCTTGGGATCCGCCGTTGCCGTCGGACTCGTACGCTTCGACGATGCGCTGAACCAGTTCGTGCCTGACCACATCGTTCGGCGTAAAGAACGTAAACAGGACGCCGTCGACATCACCAAGGATTTCCACGGCGTTCTTCAGGCCAGACTGTTGTCCCGGCGGCAAATCGATCTGCGTAATGTCACCCGTGACCACTGCATGTGACCCGAATCCGATGCGCGTCAGAAACATCTTCATCTGAGCGACACTGGTATTTTGCGCTTCATCGAGAATGACGAAGGACTCGTTAAGTGAACGTCCGCGCATGAACGCAAGCGGGGCAATTTCAATGACATTTCGCTCGATCTGTCGCCCGACCTGTTCCGGACCCACCATGTCGTATAGCGCATCGTACATGGGCCGCAAGTATGGATCGACTTTTTGCAACATGTCGCCCGGCAGAAAGCCGAGTCGCTCGCCCGCCTCGACCGCCGGGCGCACCAGCACGATTCGCCTGACCTGTCCGGTCTCGAGCGCATCGATAGCGCTCGCGACGGCCAAATAGGTCTTACCCGTGCCGGCGGGCCCGATACCGAACGCGAGATCGTTGGCGCGAATATTCGCAAGGTATGAGCATTGGTTCGCACCTCTTGCGCGCACGAGCTTGCGTGGCGTCTGGATTTCGAAGCGATCACTCTCTTCGTCAGTTGAATCCGGCTCCGGTTGCGCGTGGGCAAGCTCACCATCTTTCATGACAGACTCCTGCAAGCACATATGCACGTGTTCCCGGTCCAGCCGTTCACTGCTGGTGAGCTGGAAAAGCGAGAGAATTACGTCCATGCCGATCTGGGTGGCACCCGGATTACCGGAGACCCTGAAGCGATTTCCTCGGCTGGATATATCGACGTTTAGGCGGCGTTCTATTTGCCGCAAGTGCTCATCAAACTGGCCGCAAAGATTGGCCAGGCGGTTGTTATCGGCGGGTTCCAGGACGATGTCCTGAGATACTTGTACGGTGTTCAATGTTTGGGTATTTGACCTCTTTCTACGGTATTTAGTGCTTGTCCCAGCACATTAGTTCAACGTTTCCAAGCCTACCTCGAAGACTGGTCACATGGAATACCGGAGTTGACATATAAAGCGATTACGCAACAGCCTGAGCGTTTACGAGACGTCCCCGCAAGGAATTCGGTAAAGCCTCAGTGATCACAACCTCCACGAACTGCCCCAGGCAGGAGGCGTCGCTGTCGAAATTCACCCAGCGGTTGCATTGCGTCCGGCCGGCGTACTGGGCTGGATTTTTCTTTGATGGCCGCTCGACAAGCACGGACTGTGTCGTACCCACCATAGCCTTGCTGATCGCCATCGCCTGATGGTTTATGCGGGCCTGCAGGATCTGCAATCGCTTCTTCTTGACGTCCATCGGCGTGTCGTCAACAAAACTCGCCGCGGGCGTACCGGGACGCGCGCTGTAAATAAAGCTGAAGGACTGATCGAAACCGATTTCGGCGATCAGATTCATCGTCGCCTCAAAATCTGCATCGGTCTCACCCGGAAACCCAACGATGAAATCTGACGAAATAGAGATG